>NZ_JBFWMI010000011.1:0-16082 GCF_050251695.1 Macellibacteroides sp. | reverse complement strand
GGCACCTGGTTCGAAAACATCCACCATGTGTTATGGGACGACGAGATACTGCGTATCTTACAGCAGTTTGTAGACAAAACACCCCGTTCCAAACTTGAAATCAAAAAGACAGCCCTGGTATGGCACTTCCGTAATGTAGATGGGTGGCTGGCCTCCCTGCGCGAACAGCAGCTCATCAACGAACTCATCACCCCCTGTGCCCGGTTGAACCTGCAGATCATGCAGGGTAATAAAATATTGGAGATCAAATCGCCCCACTTCAGCAAGGGATCCGAAGCACGGCGAATTCTGCAAAACAACATATACGACTTTATCCTTGCCATGGGAGACGATACAACGGACGAAGACACCTTCCGCGAACTGCCGGCAGATGCCTATACCATCAAGGTAGGGAATATTTCCGAAGTGGCCCGCTATTGCCTTTGCACACAAGCGGAAACCATTCCGTTCCTCCGGCAACTGATGGATCCCCTTAAGGTCTGATAAACTTAGACAGCCGTTTCTCCTCGCCAAACAACATGGCGGTGTTGATAAGCGCAAGATGCGAATAAGCCTGTGGGAAATTACCCAACTGGCTTTTCGTATCAAAATCAAGATCCTCGCTAAAAAGCCCCAGGTGATTCGAATAGCTTAGCAACGTTTCAAACAGGGTAAGCGCCTCAGCCTGACGGCCCGTTACATACAAAGCCCGCACCATCCAGAAGGTGCAGATGGTAAAGGCAGACGACGGAATACCGAAGTCATCCACATTATTATAGCGGAACATCAGCCCCTTATACATCAGTTTGCGGTAAATAGCATCCACCGTCTGCTTATACCGCGGGTCTGTAGCATCAATAAAGCCGTACACCTCCATCAGAAGCAGCGACGAGTCCAGCTCGGTATTGCAATAGGTCTGCGAAAAGCTCTGAATCTCCTCCTTCCAGCCCTGCATGAAAACATCCGTCTTAATCAGCTCCGCTTCGCAACGCCACTTATCGGCATACCCACCCTTTTGGAGCATTACGGCAATCTTTTCGGCCCGGTCCAGCGCCACCCAGCACATCACCTTCGATAAAACAAAATGCTTTTCGTCACCCCTGATCTCCCAGATACCCTTATCCGGCTTCCGCCAGTCCTCCATCACAGTACGCACAATATTCTTCACCACCTCGAACATATCCTCAATCTCGTCCAGCGTACCCGGAAAATAGAGGTAATACTGGTAAATAACATCCATCAGGTAACCAAAGGAATCGTTCTGCATCTGATGATAGGCATCGTTCCCCACCCGCACCGGCTTGGAGTTCTTGTATCCCGCCAGGTGGGGCAGATCATACTCCGTAAGCACCCTCTCTCCCCGTATTCCGTACATAATCTGAAAACGGTCGTATTTAGAATGCAGAATACCGGTGATAAAAGCGATAAAACGTTCGGCCGCCCCCCGGTGCCCTACCTTAACAAGGGTTTCGATGGACATGGAGGCATCCCTCAGCCAGCAGAACCGGTAATCCCAGTTACGCACTTCGCCAATGGATTCGGGCAGACTGGTGGTAAGGGCAGCCAGTACGGCCCCGCTCCGCTGGTACGACATCAGCTTAAGCACCAGCATGCTCCGTTCAATCTGCTCGTTGAAAGCCGTGTACTTCTTCGACCGGTTGGTCCAGTTCATCCAGTAAAGCCGGGTGCGCTGAAACTCCAGGTTCACCCGGTTCATATCGATGGGAATCAGCTTCTGGTTGTACGACACCAGCAAGAACTCGTCGCGTTGCAGCAACACCTCCTGCTGGTTAAAAATAACATCGTACGGAATACCCGAATAGAGATAGATGGTATCCCGCTCGTTGGCCTTGGCGTAGGTCTTCACATACTCCGGACCTGTTTTATGTCCCACTTCACCCCGGGCATAATTAAGCGCCGGGTTGTAATTCACCCTGAAGCGGGGCGTACCGCGCTTGAGCCGTATCAGCCGGTACAATTCGGGGGGCAGGTAGTAGTCGTAATCCAGCAACTTGTAACGGGGCATAAAATCGATCACTTCGAAAGCCCCTTCGGTAGCTTCAAACAAGGTAGACAATATATTGGTATGCTCCAGGTAACGCTGCGAGATCCGGTAGTCGTTACCCACAATAAAACTCATGTTACCCCCTTTCTTCTCATCCAGCAATTTGCCAAAAACAGAAGGAGAATCGAAATCCGGAAAACAAAACCAGTCGATACTCCCCTTGTCGGATATCAATGCCGCAGTACGGCAATTACCCACCGCTCCATAATTTAAATGTTCCATATAGGTCTTATTTAGTCACTTTCAAAAAAACGAATCTAACGATAAAAGCAGAGTCTACCAAAAAAATTAAGATTGTTTAAAAGATATTCCACCCGAAGAGGTTATATCCTCCAAAAGCATGTTCTACAACAAGCTAACACGCAATATTTCAGGCAAATATTAACGTTATTTTGTTTTTAATCCACCCTCTTTTCGTTATATTTGCCACTAACAGTAATACCAATCTAATATGGAAGGAAAAAAGAAACTAACTACTGAGAGCGGTGCTCCGGTTGGCGACAACCAGAATATCCAAACCGCGGGTCCGCACGGCCCGGCTCTGTTACAAAACGCCTGGATGATTGAGAAACTGGCACACTTCAACCGGGAACGCATCCCCGAAAGAGTGGTACATGCCAAAGGATCGGGAGCTTTTGGCACCCTTACCATCACGCACGACATCACCATGTACACCAAAGCAGCTATTTTTTCTAAAATAGGAAAGAAAACCGATCTGTTCCTGCGCTTCTCTACTGTAGCCGGCGAACGCGGAGCGGCAGATACCGAGCGTGATGTACGTGGCTTTGCCATCAAATTTTATACCGAAGAGGGTAACTGGGACCTGGTGGGCAACAACACCCCTGTGTTCTTCCTGCGTGATCCGCTTAAATTTCCGGATTTCATCCACACCCAAAAGCGCGATCCTAAAACCAACCTTCGCAGCAATACCGCCGCGTGGGACTTCTGGAGCCTGTCTCCCGAATCCCTGCACCAGGTGATGATCCTGATGAGCGACCGGGGTATTCCGCAAAACCTGCGGCAGATGCACGGATTCGGCAGTCACACTTTCAGCTTCATCAACGATGTAAATAAACGCTTCTGGGTGAAATTCCACTTCAAATCCATGCAGGGCATAGCCAACTTCACCAACGAAGAGGCAGCCCGTATTGTGGCGGACGACCGCGAATATTCGCAGCGCGACCTGTACAACAACATCGCCGCCGGCAATTTCCCCAAATGGAGGATGTGCATCCAGATTATGCCCGAGGCAGAAGCCCACACCTGCGGCTTCAACCCCTTCGACCTCACCAAGGTATGGAGCCAGAAAGATTACCCGCTTATCGAAGTGGGCATCATGGAGCTGAATAAAAATCCGGAGAATTACTTTGCCACCGTAGAACAGGCCGCCTTCAATCCGGCCAGTGTTGTGCCGGGCATAGGCTACTCGCCGGACAAAATGCTGCAGGGCCGCCTGTTTGCCTACGGCGATGCTGCCAGATACCGCCTGGGTATCAACCACGGCAGTCTGCCTGTAAACGCCCCCCGCTGTCCGTTCCACAACTACCACCGCGACGGTACCATGCGCACCGGCGACAATGGTAAAGGAACCGTAAACTACGAACCCAACAGCTTCGACGGACCGGTTGAAAACAGCCAGTACAACGAACCGGCATTGGCACTTGAAGGAGCCGCCTTCAATTACAACCACCGCGAAGACAAAGATTACTATACCCAACCTGGTAACCTGTATCGGCTGGTCCCGGCCGACGAGAAAGAGCGCATCCACAGCAACGTGGCAGCCGCCATGGAAGGTGTTCCCGATTTTATAAAGATCAGAGCCATCGCCCGCTTCTATCAAGCCGACGAAAACTGCGGCAAGGGAATAGCAGCTAAGGCAGGCATCCAGCTTAAAGATGTTCTGTCCGAAGTGGAGCGTCAGAAAGACGAGTAAAAGGATGTATTGCAAATAAGGGTGAACCAGTAGCGGTTCACCCTTATTTTTTTATCTCTAAACCTTCCGGTTCTATGTAAGCATTGCTTCAAGATCTTCTACAGAGGCAGCAATGTAGCTGGCACCTGCCGATCGAAGCTCCTCCTCGTCGCCATACCCGTACAACACCCCGATGGCGTCGATCCCGTTATTACCGGCACCCACCATGTCGTGCTTGCGGTCGCCAATCATAACCACCGCCTGGTTATCGTCCAGTCCGTTTACATCCATCACGTAGCGGATCACATCCGTTTTGGAAGAACGGCTCCCGTCCAGAGTACTTCCCCCTATGTAGGTAAAATACCCATCCAGCTTGAAGTGCTCCAGAATCTGACGGGCAAACACCTCCGGCTTGGAAGTAGCCACATACAGCTTCCGCTCTTTATTGAGCTGCGAAGCCAGAAAGGCATACATCCCCTCGTACACCCGGTTTTCAAAGAGCCCTTTGGTAGCGAAATACTCCCTGTACTTACTAAGGGCAGCCTCTGCCTTTTCATCTGTAAACCCGTAAAAATCCCTGAAAGATTCCTTCAGCGGAGGACCGATAAACGGGCGCAGCGAATTTAAATCTGTAACATCGATACCAAAATGCCCCAGGGCATACTGCACCGAACGGGTTATCCCCTCCATGGAATCTGTTATCGTACCATCCAGGTCAAGCAACAGATATTTATATTGTTTGTCTATCATATCCATTCACACCAATTAAGCCGCAAAGGTACGAAAAACTCCCCCATTATTCAGGCACAGCCATCTTAAAGAAACCAAACTCGGCCCAATCGGCTGCCGCACCCCAATGGATAAGTCCCGGACGTGCCACCCTGTCCCATCTAACCAGGTAACTATAATCAACAGAGTCGAAGCCATTCAGCGCCTTCCACTTGCCGCCCGCATGGCGCCATAAGAACGACACCCGGCAACCCTCAGTAACCACCATCTTAACACCCACATTACCCGCAGGCACAGGCACGGAAGCAAGCACACGCTCGTCTCCCTCCTTCAGCTGCTTCAGTACCAACTGGCCCCCCTGGCAACCCCAGGCAACCAGGTTCTTGTCGTCGCCATAAAAGGTAACCCCCTTCAGACTTCCGTTACGGTTCAGCACTTCGGTCTCCACCGTATAGACAGGCGCTACCGGACGAAGGCATAAAGCCGATACATCCACATTACCCATTTTGGGCATCCCCTTCAGAAGCAGCGAACCCTTCTTAAGCACCGGCTTCACGTCAGACACCGGATAATTCCAGGTCCACTCCCGCTTCAGTACCTTTCCGTCGAATGAATCCTCAAATCCCCGTACCGGCTGCTGCACCGTACCGGCAAAAGGAACCGGCTGTTTCGCAGCCACAAAACTGCCCGACACAAAGTAAGGCCATCCCTGTTCGTTCACCTTCAGCTCCTGCAGTATGGGCTGTCGGCCATTGTAGAAGTCGGCCCCCTTGAAGTAAGCGTGACAGATATAGAACATACGCCCGTCCGGAGTGGTAGTCATCGTACCATGTCCGGCCGACAATACACCACCTCCGCCGCCTAAGATAGGATTAGCCGGATAAAGCTCGTAAGGCCCCTTAATTGATTTAGACCGTGCCGCATACACCGCATAATCGCTGTTTGGTCCGCAGCACCCCTTAACCGCATACAAGATATAATAATAGCCATCCTTTTTAAACATACACTGCCCCTCCATACCGATCCGGTCGTCGTCGCGCAGAAGCAGAAAAGGCTCGCCCTCCAGCTTCATTCCGTCGTCCGAAAGCCGGCTGCACAGCAACTCGATAGGGCGGTTATCCAAGCCGTACGCCTTCCACGAGATATACAACACCCCTTCATCTTCAAACACAAAAGCATCGATAGCCTCCTTGCCATGCTCTATCAGCACCCCCTTATCCTCGAAGCCTTTGGCAGGATCCTTGCTGGTGGCCACACCAATCAGCGAAACACCGTCCGATTTCCGGCGAGCCGTATAGTAAGCATAATATTTGTTTTTATGGAAATACAATTCGGGTGCCCAGAAAGAAGAGACCAGCCAGTCCGGCAAGGTATCGAACACATGGCCCACCTGCGACCAGTTCACCAGGTCGGCCGACTTATACACAGGATAAAAAGGAGCCCATTCAGACGAGGTGGCAGTCAGATAATAGGTATCCCCCACCCTTATAACCGACGGGTCAGCCAAATCACCCTTAATCACCGGGTTGGTAAAAGTATCCGCCGTCTGCGCCCCGGCACTCACAAATGAGACTATTAAACACAACAACCACAATACACGTTTTTTCATACAAATCATAATTTAATACAGCTGGCCTCAACCAACCATTGGTCTTAAATAATTAAACATAAATAGAAATCACACAAAGATACAATATTTCGCCAAACAAAGAAACACCTTATTCATCAAGGGAGAGGGTAGCTATTTTGTGAATCCGAATATATGGTTATATTTGTGAATCAGGATTTATTGAAGTATAAATAAATACAACCCCTATGGATACTAATAATCTGCTGGAAGTAAAGGCGGCACTTCAAATAGGAAGGCCGGCGCACGATGTTTTTGAAGCCATTGCGGACCCCGACCAGATGTCGAACTACTTCATATCAAAAGGTTCGGCACGTATGGAAACGGGGGTAACGGTAACCTGGCGCTTTCCCGAATTCGATTTCGAAGCACCCGTTCGAGTTGGCACCGTAATCCCGGACAAGTACATCTCCTTTTATTGGGACGGCGAAAACGGCACAACCCTGTTCGTACAAATGCACCTGGATGAAACACCCGATGCCTCTACCGTAGTACGCATAACGGAAGGTACCATGGAAAACAACGAAGCGGGACTACAATGGCTGGTTGGCAATACCGAAGGGTGGGCCAATTTCCTTGCCTGCCTCAAGGCATGGCTAGAATATGGAATCAATTTACGGAAAGGAGCCTTCGATTTTATGAAACAAGCTTAATCAGCACCTGTGTAACCCGGCGGTTCCGCATCTTCGGGTTATGCAGTACTATTTATTTTAACCGGATATATCAAATAAACAAACGATGGAATTAGGAAAAGACACCTATGTAAATGGTCAGAAAATATACGAGCTGAAAGACAACCAGCTTACTTTCTATTACAAAGACGGCAAACTTAAAGCCCAGGGACCTTTCGAGAATGGCATGCTGCAGGGTAAATGGACATTTTACCGGGCAACCGGACAACTATGGGAAATAGGCCACTTCAAAAACGATCTCAAAGACGGAAGCTGGATCCGCTACGACCGGAACGACACCATCGAATACAACGAAACCTTTCAAAACGGTAAAATCTGCAAGAAGTAATTCATACAAGAAAAATCGCCTGTAACTATAAGCAAATTATTGGTCTAAGTCCTTCTATTATTAAAGGAAGATTCATAATTTACACCTGCTGCTAAACCTGTAACTTATACATATAACCCGGTCTTGAATGAAGAAGAATGTCACTCCCAAACAATATTTTTCTTATAATTATTCTTTTTTTCATTCAATATTAGTTATACCTTTACAATTCGTAAGCAACATCTGAACATATCAACAATTCCCGATCTGTTCAAATTTAGTGATTATGATTATGAAAAAAAGATTTTTGTCAATCCTTACTTTATCAATGAGTTTGATTGCCCTTACAAGTTGTAACCATGATAATGACGATAACTTCCGGGCTTTTATGAGTACTGCCACGATTACCGGCGATTCAATAAACGGATACTACTGTTACTTAGATGTAGGTGGTATAGTGATTTCGTACGATCAGGCGCTGCAAAATCCCGATACACTTCATTTACAACTTTATTACAACCCCAATATTCCTGAAAACTGGACCAATATAAAAACGGATTATGGATCGGTATCGTGCGATATTTCAAATCTAGCCACTCTTCAAAACTGGAATGACTCTGTAACGATCGTTGTAAAAACAGGAGATAATTCAAAGCTTTTGAGAAAAATCAGCAAAGCCGATTTTATTAAACCGAGCATTCTTTATACGCACTAATTACTTATAACTACAAATAACAATGTCTATCTGGACATTAAATCATTATGAAATAATTTTAAATATGAAAACAAAGAATTTAATTGGGATACAATTGCTATTCCTTATTTTAGTATGTTTTGTTAGTTGTGACAAGGATGAAGACACAAAAGAATTAACGCCTCAAGCCCTTTACCAAACATCATGGAGTGGTGCAGGATACTGCGAATCGTGGACTTCAAAAAGCAAGGATATAGGTATTCAATTTGTTGACACCCAAAAAGGAATCGTTAATTGGAAAAATTACGATGCTATCAATATTACCTTTTCTATTGAAGGAAAATACATCACATTTAACAGCGATGCATTGTATTTGGGAGGTGCGCCCTGGGTAATTAAAACCTACACCAATGACCACCTTACCCTTGTTCAAAATGAAGCAAGTCCTGATATCAATAAAATTATAACTTTAGATTTGTATAAAATAAAATAACTATCAGCTTTCAAACATAGCAGCCCTTAATCATTTACCCTGATCGGTAAAGATTAAGGGCTGCATTCGTTAGCCGTCAACTACACCAGCAACCTATACAGGTAACTTGTTCCAGCTACCGCTATCAAACACCAGCCAAGCAGGTTGGCGGCTCCGGTGGCGGGGATGGCTCCTGTGGCTCCTTCGTTTCCGATGGTGACAGGCTGGTACCCTTGATCGGATTGTCCGGTGGCGGGCGCTGACTGAGGGTTACAATTACACCCAGTGCAGCCAGGGCAATCTCCTTTTCTTCCATTACAAGAGCCAGGAGGGTAAGGATCTTCAGGAACGTAAGGGTGAACCTTTTGCTGTTTCCTTTTCCGAAAAAAGCAGCTTGCCACTATCAAAATAAATTCAATGATCTGTTTTACTTGTTTCATCTTTCTGTTTGTTTTAAGGGGTTAGTATTGAGAATCGTTTGTTTAATGCTTAGGGAAACACCATTCTGGAGACAGATCTATTCCCAAAACAGAACTTCTATTGATATTTGTATGCTACCAAAGTAGCAATGTATACCATCCGGGTACTTATTCAATAAGGTGTACCAATAATAAATAAGGGCTCATGTTTTTACTCCGGAAACTGCAATGCTATCAGTTTACTCATGGTTACCGAGAGCTTTACCAACAGCTGCTTGTAATTATCGCGATTGTCGCCGTTTACCTCGCTGATGTAGCGACTGTAAGCTATCTCCTGGGCATAGGCAGCCGGAACGTTGCTTACGTTGCAGGCAGAGGCATAGGATGAGCGCAACAGACGGGCCATATCCAGTATACCGTTACGGGCATCAGGATAGCTCCGGTAGGTAAGTCCCTTTTCGCATAGCTGCACTTTGGTACCTGGCCAGAACTCGGAGGGTTTACCGAAGCCTGTCAATCCACCGAAGTTAAAGTGCTCCTTACACAGTACCGACTCGCCCCATCCCGTTTCAATGGCAATCTGGGCCAGCAGCACCACCGGGTTAATGCCATATTTTATTCCCGCCTCCTTTACCTGGGGGTAATAACTCTGTACAAATATTTCTTTCAGCATATTGATATCTTGTTTGATTCTAAATCTTGTAATTCAAAATTGTGATTTGTGCATACAAAATTGCACCCCCGGAACCTGCATCCAAGGGTGCAATGAAGAATTAATACACGTGCTCTTTGTCGCACTGCTCCGTTACGGTTACCGTAACCGTGGGCAATTTCTCGAACTTGGCGTTGTTGGTTACTTCGCGCAACAGGATACCCGGCTTGAAGATAATACGCGGTTTTTTGAACATCGAGGTGTTAAACTCCTCTTCCGTTAAAGCGCCTACAGAGCCGGCTACCATGCGAAAATTTCCGAAGTTGCCCATGCTCACGACCGTTCCGGCCTGCAGCCTCTCGGTAAGAATATAGATCAGACCTTCCAGCACCAGCATCACGTCGCCGCGTGATGCGGTACTGTGTGCAGCGATTGCGTCGCACAATTTGTTCAGGTCCATTTTCGAAGTGGTACGGGTGGATCCGTATACCAGTTTACTACCTACAGGAGCGTCTTTCTCCATGTTTCTGCGCTTGATTAAAGAATAAGATAATGCCATACTTGTTTTGTTTTTTAAGGGTTTATAAAACTTATTTTCGTTACGTAACAATGTAAATGTACTACCACCCCACCCCCGTTTGGCGCGGTTTGTCCGCCAACGTCCCGATAGGGCGCGATAACGCGCGATGTTTCCCGATAGCCTGTTAACAGCTTCCCGAATAAGCAATAATTATGACACTTACAGGTTATTTTTATGCGAAATATTTGTTTATTTAGAAAGATACTTGTATATTTGAATATTATTTAATAAATGATTTAAAACACTAAATACTAGTTTTTTACCATGAAAACAACACTATTTGAACAAAAGTATATAACTATATCTACAATACACAACCGATGAAAGATCAACCCCTACCCATCCATCCCTACGGGTGGAACGAGCTGGCGCAATTATATTCGCCCGCTTTGAGCAGTTCGGCACAGAATAAACAGCTGCTTAGGTGGATACAGAACCACCCCCAACTACGTGACGAACTGGCCCGCGAAGGCTGGGTGAAGGGAACCCGAAGGCTCACTTCCATGCAGGTACGAATCATTGTAGCCTATCTGGGAGAACCATGAGCCTGCCCCCGAAAAGGGGGCCTCCGGCAATTCCCTGTTATCCTAAAAACAAAGCGGTAGCAGCGTAAAATCTCAGGTGTGAACACTCCAGTTCTTAGGTACTTTTTGAGTAGAATGTCATAACATTTTAAACAAAAAGAGTATACATTTTTGTCAAAATGTACCTGCAAATTTTGTCTCTAAATGAACCGTTTTCACCAGTGAATGCACCTTTATCCTGTTACGCTAATGCATTATTTAATAGTATAATAAAACTGCAATACAGAGTCATTGCAAAAGAAAAAAAGGCTTTATTAAGGCCGAAATATAAAATAACATGAGCACTAATATTTATCATATACAAAAAGAAATCGTCCTAAATCACACGGGCCCGGGAAAGCCCTCGTTTAAAAAATTTCATCAGGCAATCAGAGGTAAAGAAGATGAAATGATTATTGTTTGCTCCATTGCAAATTTGCTTAACGACCCCAATGAAGGGGGGACAGAAGTGTGGTCCAGGTTTATCCGAAATTGCCTGAAGTGTTATGGTGAAAGATTGGAAAAGCACAAATTAAACCTATTAAAAGAGGAAAAAAACAACGCAAAACTGACTATTTACAAACACCATGAAGCCATAGGATTGGTAATCGCTGCCTGTTCCAAATTCCAATGTTTTGGGTTATCTTCCTCAAAATCAATCGCTAAGAAATGTGCCGATTTCTTCATGAATTCCAAGGGTGAAAAAAAATTAAAGCGACTTTTGGACAACATAACGGACGAGTGTGCGAAAGATCTTTTAGAGTCTGTAGATGAGATACTTAAATTACATAAAATTAAGCTCTGAATAACTACTCAAAAACAAAACATTAACACACATTAACATTGCGAAAGGAATTTTATTGGTCCAATGTTTTGGGTTATAAATATGAATATCAACAATTTACAATAATACCCAAACCCATCTTTTTTTCAAGGCCAAATAAATCCATTATATCTTCGCAGCAGTAATTTTTGAAAAAGAGCGTTTGTAAAATTTCAAAATGAAAAGAGCACAACCGGTTCCCGAAACGGAACCGGTTAACCACAAAGCCCGGCCGGAGGGCAAAACAAATCCGGAAAGACAATAGCGATTGTCTGAAGCATTTATCAGTAATGGAAAGTCTTTGAATTCCGGTTTTTTTTAAAAGAGTATTTGAATATGCATAATATATTTAAGAAGCTTAGGACATAGGATAGGACATTTCGAAGTCAAAACCCGCATCAATACAGGGAAGTAGACGACATTAGGATAGGACATTTAATTATAACATTAATAATTAGCTTAAAAATCGATACGATGAACAAATTTTTTGCCATGGAGAATTTACTAAAAAGCGGGTTTTACAATATACCCCGGGTAATCGTGGATAACGAGCAGAGCAGCTGTAAAAAGACAGCTCTCAGAGCAAGGATCCTCAGTTACTTCTACCAAAAGGCCTACTTTGCCAAAGGCGATGTAGTGCTGGACGGACGAATCTACACCTGCTTCAGGGGAGAACTGATTGCAAATCAGGAAGAACTGGCTGTCCGTTTTGAAACAGACCGCAGGCAATGGAACCGTATCATGGCAGAGTTTACGAGCGAAAACATAATTCGTGTCGAACGGTTGAGAGGCGGATCCCGTATCAGTCTGGTAGCATACGACTGCATTGTAGGTAAGAAAAGTGCCCAGTACAAGCAGGCCAACGGTGGCGATAAAGCAGCAGAAGAGGCAGCCCCCAAGGCCAAGAAGCCTAAACTGGGTGTGATGGTGGAAAATTACTACCCCGAGCACCACGTAAAGGGTTGCGACATTCCGGTGATTGAAATTGATTTGGAAAAATTAAGGGCTCTCAAAAAAAGGATGGAAGAGGAAAATAACAAATAAAAAAACAGGTCAGACGAAAGGCAAGTTGGCGCCGACAGGCAATTCGTTAACCCTAAATTTAAAAACTAAACAATATGAAATCAGAAAATATTGGATTCAAAAACGAACTAAGTTTTGTATGCGCTCTCCTTACGGGAGTAGCCGAAAGCAGTCAGGTTTATCCTCGTGTTACAGCAGAAATGCTTACCAGCCGCGAATTAGCCCTGATTTACAAAGGGATTATCGAGCTTTTCAATAAGGGAAAAGCCATGGACTACACCCTGTTGGAGCACGAGATGCGTGCCCTGGACAACGAGCTCTATGCCGAGATGAACGGACTAAATTACGTGGGGGACGGATTATTGTCTGTAGTGGACGATGTACACGTTACCACTTATGCCGATCTGATTGTGGAAGAGTACCAGCGTAACAGCCTGCGTCTGCTAGCTATGGAGCTATCCGGAAAGTGTGGCAGCAGGGACATTCCGGTGGAGCAAATCCTGCAGTTGGCAAACACCAAGCTGGAAGAGATTGCCGGCATGGGCGTAAACAGCACCAGTACCCGACAGATCAGTGAAATCGGTCAGGAGGTGGTTGCCCGCCACACCCGATTGTTGGAGAACGGTGGTACTTCGGTAGGTTATTCCACCGGCCTTAAAGGCATGGACAACATTATGGGTGGCTTTATGAGGGGCGAGGTCGCCATTGCCTCTGCCCTAACCTCTCACGGCAAGACAGCCCTCTCCCTTCATATGGCGGTTCAGATTGCCCTTCAAAACATACCGGTCTATATTATCTCTCTGGAGATGAGTATGGAACAGCTTTACGGACGTATCCTCATGTCGCTCTCGAATGTGTCGCCGGAGAACCTGCGTATGCATGGACTTACCGAAACAGAAATTGCTGTTGCCAAAAGTCTGAACGAAACAACGCTGCGTGAACTGCCCATCTACATCGACTACATCCCTTCGGCACGGCCCGAAGATATCCGCGCCAAGGTGAAACTGGCACGTAAGCGCAAGCAATGCGACTTCTTGATTCTGGACTATATCAACCAGTTGGATTTGGGAAATGCCCACGGCGAGAACCTGGCTACTTCACTGGGCCATGCCATGAAACGCATCAAGGATTTAGCCGTGGAAGAGAATATTCCGGCACTAGTGATAGCACAGATGAACCGCGAGATTGAGAAGCGCAACGACAACTACAAGCACAAGCTGAGCGATCTGCGTGACTCCGGGGTACTGGAACAGGCGGCGGACGTGGTGTACTTTATCAACCGTCCCGAACTGCAGGGCAATGGCAAAGGCGAAGATGGCGAATCCATGGTGGGCATTGGCACCATCAACATCCTGAAGAACCGTAACGGAGCCACCGGTACAACGAAGTTTCGCTACAATACCCACATGACGAGAATCTCTGATTACTAGCTACTATGGGTAACAGCAAAGAAGAAATAGCGAAGCTGAAGGAGGCCTTGAACATCGAAGATGTGATAGGCACCTATGTGCAGCTGGAATCTAAATTAGGCGGTAAGTGGATAGGGTTATGCCCCTTCCACGACGACTCCACCCCCTCCATGCACGTGCATACCGGAAAGCAGATCTTTAAATGTTTTGCCTGCAACGAAGGAGGTGATGTGATCGCCTTTATCAGCAAAATAAAATCGTGCACCTTTGCCGAGGCTGTTAATCTGTTGCGCCAGGAATGGTGCAACGGATCAACCCCTCCGCCACAACACATTGCACGAAAGGAAAGGGCCAAGGCACAGAAGCCACCTGCTACGCCCGCACAATTGGCAGCCATGGAAGCCGAAAACGTAAAGTTCATGCGGTCGATGTATGGCTTCTTCCCTCCCCTCGCTACATTGGGCGATTTAATGAAAGCAGGTTATACAGGGTTGGTAGGTGATACTGGATCAATAGTTAATACCGAATTGGTAAACGATACCAGATTGATGGGTAATGCTGGTGGGAACAGCAACGGGTTGAACGGCCATTACAAACCGGAATACCATAGCTGGATGGAAGGAGGCAAATACCACCCCGATTGCAGCGACATTACCCAGACCTATGTAGATTTCGAGGTAAGTCAGGCAGGTAGTACGGTGCCCGGCGCGTTCAAAGCCATGAGGGGACGGATTGTATTCCCCATCCGCGACGAAAACAACCGGTTGGTTGCCTTTGCAGGACGAACCACCCAAACCATCACGGAGGAAAACAGGAAGTACACCCCTAAATACGTAAACAGCCCAACAAGCGACTTGTACAACAAAAGCCGCACCCTGTACGGCTTGCATCTGGCTGGGGAGCCCATACGGACAGAGACCTTTGCCTTCCTGACCGAAGGCTACAAGGACACACTGGCCATGGTGGCAGCAGGTTTTAAAAATACCGTTGCCCAGTGCGGCGCCGCCTTTACCGACGACCAGGCCGAACTGCTGAAGCGTTACACCAAACGCGTAGCCGTACTGATGGATGCCGACGACCGCGGACGTGAGATAGCAGCTGCAGCCATCGCCGTACTCCATCGCCACGGCATGCAGACCAGTAATCTGTTACTACCACCCGGCGAAGACCCCGATTCCCTTTTCCGCCGCATAGGAAGACACGCCCTCCGCGCCATCCTTGCAGAATCCCAACTTACCGGCCATCTGCAAACGATACAGGAAAGTACCGGAATGGATCTGGCAAGTTTTGCATCCTCGACACTTGGCAGTTCTTCTACCCTGTCTAACAGGAATAGAGAGGTAATTGGAATAGAAGGAACGGAAGGAACCGGAAACAGCCAAATAATACGGATGAATGGAGAGGAAACGAACGATGCTCTTTATAATCCGGAGGCAAATGGAGCAGACGGAATGTCCGACAACGGCAATATGAGTTTAATACAAAGCGATCGCCCACGGCTGATGGCTAAGGAACAGGAACTACAAAACAAAATGCGAAAGCTAAGTAGCAAACGCTTTCTTTTCAGCCAGGGTCCCGAGCGAATGCAAATCAATACCGAGTTGATGAATCTCCGCTCCCAACTCTCCGAAGTAAGCAAACAACTTAACAGACCCGTAGTCTGGTATAAATAAAAAAAGCACCGGTCGGGTAAAATCTAACAATGTCAGAAATTACAACACCCCGACCGGTTGCCTTATGATATTCGCTTTAATTAATTTTTTGGATTATTTGGTTTAGGTTATCTATCTCTCTTACCCCCCGTCCACTCTACGGAATGGGCGGGGGTTTTTATATACTGATGTTGTTTGTGTCTCCCAAAATAGATATTGCTACACCTAAATAGTCAAACTGCAGGAAGATAAAATACTGAATCAAAACATTTTACATAACATTAACTCTATGTAATACAGTATCTAATTGTAATCGATATAAATATATCTATATTATATAATTAGCAAATAAAGAATATTTTACGTAAAGAAATAATCTTTCAGGTAAAAATATAAATTAATTACTTATTTTTGTATTTTACAAAAATATCAACAGGGGATTGACTGTTGACAGACTGTGTCTATTAAGACTACAAAATCAATA
>NZ_JBFWMI010000010.1:0-57557 GCF_050251695.1 Macellibacteroides sp. | reverse complement strand
TGTTAGGATAAAGACTATCCCCACAGCTGCAGTAAATGCAACAAGCTTAGTCATACGAATCTTTCTATTTTTTGCAAAGGTATGAAATATTATGGTTTGACTATTAAAATTCTCATCATACAAAAAAGCTTAGCAACAATGCAATTCCAAATCCACCCAATGCAATAATTGTTTCCATTACGGTCCACGACCTTAATGTCTGCATTTCTGTTAACCCCAGGTATTTGCCCACTAACCAGAATCCGCTGTCGTTTACATGGGATAAAATGGTAGCACCCGAAGCGATTGAAATTACGATCAAAGCCAGGTGAATTTCGGAAAGGGTATAGGCTTCCAGGATAGGTCCGATTATTCCGGCGGCAGTAATCATGGACACTGTGGCCGAGCCTAATGTTATACGAACCGCTGCAGCAATAATAAAAGCAAGAACTATGGGAGGAAGCTTCGTCGCAGAGATGCCTTCGGCCAGAACATTACCCACACCGCTTTGGATAAGCATCTCTTTAAATGCACCGCCCGAACCTATGATTAAAATAATCATACCTGCCGGCGCCAGCGCTTTGGCGCTTACATCCAGTAATTGTTTTCGGGTAAATCCCCTGCGTGTACCCAGAAAATAGGCCGCCATAAGAGTTGCGATGATCAAAGCTGTGAACGGGTGGCCAACAAATACAGATATATCGTACGCGATTCCTTCTTGCATGTAGCCGAGCTTTATCAGAAGTTCGATGACAGACTTTACTACCATAAGCAATAAGGGCATTCCTATAATGGTTGCAACAGCAGTGAAAGAAGGAAGCGAACATTCCGACTGTTCTGTACCATTATTCAGTTCTTCCATCATGTGCTTCGGGGGAGCCACATCGATTTTTTTAGAAATGTAAGATCCAAATACCGGACCGGCAAGAATAGCTACCGGCAGACCGATAAGAGATCCGATGAGAATGACCCAGCCTAAGTCGGCACCCAACATATCCGCCACAGCCACAGGTCCGGGAGTAGGAGGTACAAATGTATGAGTAACGGCCAGTCCTGCCAATAAAGGTATTGCATAGAACAAAGTAGAACGCTTCGTGTCTTTAGCCAAAGCATACACAACCGGCACCAGAATTATAAAACCTACATCGAAGTAAACAGGTATGGCAATCAGAAAACCGGCCATAACCAGACTCCAATGTGCCTTGTCTTTGCCAAAACGCCGAATAAGATTCCTTGCAATGGCTTCTGTACCACCCGATGCTTCCAGTATCTGTCCGAATATTCCTCCTATGCCTACCACGGTGGCTACAAACCCCAATGTGCCACCCAATCCGTTTTGTATAGCCGTGTTAACCTTGCTTAAAGGCATTCCCGAAGTTACACCTAAAAACATGGCCGTAATAAGCAGCGACAGAAAGGGATGTAACTTTACCCTAAGTACGAGATAAAGTAACAAACCAATGGATAAGAATGTGACAAGTAGTAAATGGGATGCTTCACTCATTGCTGTTGTCCTCCATATATGCACCCTTCATCGGAGAAACACTGTTGCGTGTATATATCTGCAATATACCCTGATTATGCTTTGAAACAGGCGATTTCCATTTTCTTCTTCTTTCGGTAAGAACCATTTCAATCGTATCTGGCGAAAGCAGCTCGCCATTAATCCCGATAATATCCAGTTTGCGCTCTGGAATATCTATACCGATTATGTCGCCCTCTTCAACAAGGGCAATAGGTCCCCCGTCAATGGCTTCCGGCGAAACGTGTCCAATAGCCGGACCTCTTGTTGCACCCGAGAACCGACCGTCGGTGATAAGTGCCACACTATCGATAAGTGATGCGTCGGATGCTATGGCCTCTGTTGTATAGAACATTTCAGGCATACCGCTTCCTTTGGGACCTTCATAACGAATAAACACTGCGTCACCCGGATGAATCTGTTTGTCGATTACTGCTTTCATAGCATCTTCTTCGCAGTTAAACACCCTTGCTTTTAAAGAAACCTTTAACAATTTGGGCGAGATGGCCGAGTGTTTAACAACAGCTCCTTCGGGGGCAAGATTTCCTTTCAGTATGGCAATGGCACCTTCGTGCCTTATAGGCTCGCTGGCCGGTCTTATAATATCGTGTACTTTTACTCCCAGACCCGATAAGTGCTTTCTACAACCTTCGTAAAAGCCTCTCAATCGCATGTTCTCCAGATTTTCACCCACTGTTTTTCCTGTAACAGTAAGAATATTAAGGTGTAGAAAATCCTTTATTTCTTCCATGATGGCCGGTACACCACCTGCATACCAGAAATATTCGCCCGGCCAATATCCACTGGGACGAATATTAAGCAAATAGGGAATTTTGCGATGTATTTTATCGAACAGGGCAGGGGATAGCTCGATTCCCAGTTCATGTGCTATTGCAGGAAGATGAAGCAGGCTATTGCTTGATCCGGCAATAGCGGCATGAACCATGATTGCATTCTCGAATGCCTCCATAGTCATGATGTCCGACGGCTTAAGTTGTTCTTTGGCAAGGCCCAGAGCTCTTTCGCCGGCTGCACGTGCAGCATCCTTCAGATAATGCGAGGAGGTTGGTATCAGAGCTGTGCCTGGCAGGGCCATACCTAATGCTTCCGCCATAATCTGCATGGTGGAGGCTGTACCCATAAAAGAACAGGCTCCGCAATTGGGACAGGCATCCCTTTTGTAACTCATAAATTGTTCGTCGGTAATCTCTTTACGTGCGTGCATCGCACTGTATTTGCCAATTTGCTCCAGTGTAAGCAACTTCGGACCTGCACTCATGATTCCTCCGGGCATCAACAACGCCGGCATATCCAAACGGGCTATGGCCATTAAATGTGCGGGGACCGACTTATCGCAGCTGGTAATAAAAACACCGGCATCAAAGGGCGTAGCTTTAACATGAATCTCAATCATCGCAGCCATGATGTCTCTCGAAACAAGTGAGTAGTTCATCCCATCGTGGCCCTGTGCTTCGCCGTCACAAATATCGGTTACGTAGTAGTTTGCAGGTTTGCCGCCACAGTCTTTAATCCCTTTTCCGGCTTCCTCTACCAATGTCTGGAGGTGGGCACTACCAGGGTGACTGTGTCCGTAACTGCTTTCTACAATAATCTGAGGTTTTTGGAGGTCTTCCACACTCCATCCGCTACCTAAACGCAGCGAATCAAGTTCGGGTGCAAGCTTTCTTAATTGTTGGCTTTTCATACATGTGTATTTTTACATTACTGTCAATATAACACGCCTATTAAGGTTAAGTAAATTTAAGGCCTGTTAAGCAGTAGTTTGGTTTTATCAGATAATATGATCGGTCGCTAAGATACTGTTTTTTCTTAGAAAAAAAGATGTTCGGATAGAATTTTAAAACCGATAAGAATAAGAATGATCCCCCCGATTAATTCGAGTCGTAAATTAATGTTCCGGCCAAACCTGCCTCCAAAGTACACTCCAAATGCAGAAAAAGCGAAGGTTACCAATCCGATTGTTAAAGCCTGAATCATGATTCCGGTGCTGATAAGCGCCAAAGATATCCCTACGGCCAGTGCATCGATACTGGTTGCAATAGCCAGGCAGCATATTGTCTTGTTGCAGAGCGGATTGCATTTGCAGTTTTCGTCTTCATCATTGGCAGATAGCTCTTCGTAAACCATTTTACCTCCTATATAAAGAAGCAGAAAGAAAGCAATCCAATGATCAAAACTACAGATGTAGTTAGAAAAACCTATTCCGGCGAAATAGCCAATCATAGTCATCCCTGCCTGAAACATGGCCATGATGGATGCGATGCGAAATATATGTCTTCTTTTGTATTCTTTAATTACTGAGCCTGTGGTGACGGATGCCGCCAAACTATCCATCGAAAGTCCTACCGACAATAAAATAATTTCTATAAAAAACATATCAGCAGTACTTTTCCCATTTAACGATTTCGCTCAATCCTTTTCTTTTTTTGGCTGTTTGTTCGAACATTAACGAATCTTCTGGGTAACCAATCGGAATAATGGCTATCGGTTCGGTTGTATCCGGTAAGCCAAATTGACGATGACAGAGCTCGGCATTAAAGTTACAAACCCAGCAGGTACCTAATCCTAATTCGGTTGCTGCAAGGCAAATATGTTCGGCCGCGATAGCTGCATCAACATCCAGAAAGTCTTTGCCATCGGAACCTCTTTTCCAGGACTGGTCATGATGTCCGCAAACAATAATATAAAGGGGGGCCGATTTAAACCACTCACGCGAATAGCAATCGTGTAACTTTTGTTTTCCCTCTTCCTGCTGAACCACAACAAACGTCCAAGGCTGAAAATTTACAGCCGACGGGGAAAGTCTTGCCGCTTCGAGAATGTATTCAATCTTCTCAATCTCCACAGGTGTAGATGCAAACCTGCGTATGGAGCAACGTTTAGTAACTAATTCGAGAAAGTTCATATTTCGGCTTCAATTTTATATTGGTTACGTTTTGAATCGCTGCGTGAGATTAATTCGCCAAGGAATCCGGCCAGAAACATTTGCGTACCCATAATCATTGCCGTTAGTGAGATATAGAAATAGGGCGAACTGGTAACAAGCGGACGTGGGTCACCTGCATACAGGGAGGCCATCTTCATTCCCAATACAACTATCAATGCAACAAATCCGATAAAAAACATAACGCTTCCCCATAAACCGAAGAAGTGCATGGGCTTTCTGCCAAAACGGGAGGTAAACCAAAGTGTGATCAAGTCGAGGTAGCCATTTACAAAGCGGCTAAGACCAAACTTGGTGGTGCCGTATTTGCGGGCCTGATGTTTTACCACCTTTTCGCCGATTTTATTAAATCCGGCTATCTTAGCAAGATAGGGGATATAACGGTGCATATCATTATAAACCTCGATATTCTTTATGACAATATTTTTATATGCCTTCAGTCCACAGTTAAAGTCGTGCAATTTGATGCCCGAAAACTTGCGTGCCGTAGCATTAAAAAGCTTGGTAGGGATTGTTTTGGATATAGGGTCATATCTTTTCTTCTTCCATCCGGATACAAGATCGTAGCCATCTTCCATTATCATACGGTATAATTCCGGAATTTCATCCGGGCTATCCTGCAGATCGGCATCCATTGTAATGATTACATCTCCCTGTGCCCGTTCGAAACCGCAATGCAATCCAGGAGATTTACCGTAATTGCGTCTGAACTTAATTCCTTTGATGAAAGGAGAGCGGGCCTTGAGACGCTCTATCACCTCCCATGAATTGTCCGTACTACCATCATTTACAAAAATTACTTCGTACGTGAAATTATTAGCTTTCATTACGCGCTCTATCCAGGCATAAAGCTCGGGTAGAGATTCGGCTTCATTGTACAACGGAATGACTAGTGATATGTCCATTATTCAATCGTATTATCAGTATTCTCTTTATCCTCTTTATTTAATGCCCCGGCGGATTTATATCCGCGGCAAACAATCGCTGCAACAGGAATGGAAAAAATAATGCCATACATTACATTATTAAAGATTCCCTGAATTGTCATCCCAATGGAAGTAGGTGTTGCCATATCTTTCAGCGTTGATATCAGCTTGGCATCCACATTGGCCATTGTCATCATTTCGATGGTTTGTTTATAAGCGTTCGCTATATAGTCGGGCGGAGCAATGAATCTGTAGAAAATATAATGTACCAGAGAAACTACCAAAGCGGCAAAAAAGTAAATCAGAATTCCAAATTGCCAGGCATGGAAAAAGCTGATACGTCCACCGATATATTGTTTGTATTTCTTTGTCAATATATAGGCCAGATAAGGAACGGTCATTGTCATCCCCCAATAAACTACATACAAAAAGGGTACTTGCAAGCCGAATATAAAGAACATATATTTAATAATCCAGTATATGCCTAATGACAATCCGTAGGTTGCAGCTGCCTTGAGTAGATAATTTTTGTTTTCAATCATGTTGTGACAGTTTACTTTTCAGCAAAAATAATTCTTTTGCCGCATATTTGCCGAATAATTGGAAATAAAAAAAGGAAGCTTTTGGTAAGCTTCCTTTTTTGAGCCTCTTGTCGGATTCGAACCAACGACCCCGAGATTACAAATCACGTGCTCTGGCCAACTGAGCTAAAGAGGCAGGTGGGTAAGCTTACTACATCGCGCCGCTACAACCAAGTACCCTTGCTGCGGTCAAGCCCTGGGGGATTCCGAGGGAGCATGCCGTGTAGGACTTACCCGGGTGCAAAAGTAGACATTTTTCTTTACCCTGCAAGGGGTTTCACAGTGTTTGCTGTTATTTTTTTAACTTAAAGAGGTTAACGTGCTGGTATGCTTGTGTTTCTGTAAGTGTTAAATAATGTTTAGTTGTTATTGTTTATAGTCTGATGTGAGCTCGCTGCGTAAAATCTATGGTTTTATAGTTTATTTGCCGGAGCATCCTTGAGTATATTTACGTCTGTGGTCTTATAAATAAACCTTTTCTATACCGAGATTAAATAATTTTAATACGAAGAACTAATCGTTGGACCCAGGTCCAACGATATCTCAACCTTGGTTCAACGATATGTTGACCTAGGTCCAACGAAAAAACAACCATGGTCCAACGATTAGCACTTCGTTATGCACGTGGCTGATTACAACTGCTTTGTAATTAAAGCTAATAGGGAATCTGGTTAATGCTGGAATATTTTACACAGATGATATCCGGATAAGCGGGTGGGAGAGTCCGGAACCCTATAAAAACAACAGAGGCCGCAAAATTAAGCGGCCACCTATTTTATCTGTATCGATGCAAGATCAATAGAATAAAGTTACAGAAAGAATACTATCATCATTTATTGGCTGGACGGGGACCTTTACGGAAGTTCGAACGCCCTCCCTGTCTGTTTCCGCCACCATGGCCTGTTCTGCCTTTATCTCCACCCCCAGGCCGTCTGAATCCCCTTCCTTCCGGATGCTTCTCAGGTTCGTAAGCCGGAGTTTCTCCAAATTCGGCCGGTACAGGAATTTTGTAGATTGTTTTTTCGAGGAACTTTTCAATACGAGAAAATTGACCTTGCTCGTGTTCGGCAACGAATGTGATGGCTAAACCTTCGCCATTGGTGCCACGGGCCGTACGTCCGATACGGTGTACATAATCTTCGGGATCGTGCGGAATATCAAAATTGATCACCAGCTTGATGTCGTCAATATCAATCCCCCTGGCAACAATATCAGTAGCCACAAGTATGTCTATTCTTCCGTTCTTGAAATCTTTCATTACCTCTTCCCGTTTGGCCTGTTCGAGGTCCGAATGCATAGCAGCCACATTAAACTTCATCCGTTTGATGGCAAAGGCAAGTTCTTTAACCTTTAACTTGGACGAAGAGAATATAATTACCCGCTGCGGTCTGCTTTTAGCAAACAAATCTTCCAGAATACGTAATTTCTGTATATCATAACAGATGTAGGCAGATTGCAGGATAGTTTCGGGAGGGCGCGAGATAGCAATTTTAATTTCTTCGGGATCCTTTAGGATAGTCTTCGCCAAGGTTCTGATTTTGGGAGGCATAGTAGCCGAAAACATGATAGTCTGACAGGTAGGAGGGAGTAACTTATGTATTGACATAATGTCGTCAAAAAATCCCATATCCAACATTCTGTCGGCTTCATCCAGGATAAAGAAAGACACTTTAGATAAATCTACTCCACCAAGCTTTATGTGCGAGATAAGCCGTCCGGGTGTAGCGATAACAATATCGGCACCCATTTTAAGTCCCCTGCTTTGTTGTTCCCAGGCCACACCGTCGGTGCCTCCGTAAATGGCAACGGCCGAAACCGGTATAAAGTAGGTAAAACCTTCGATTTGCTGATCGATCTGCTGTGCAAGTTCACGGGTTGGAGCCATGATTATAGCATTCACTGCATTTGAAGGATGTGTTCCTTTGCTCAACTCATTGATAACAGGGAGCACATAAGCTGCAGTTTTTCCTGTTCCTGTCTGCGCACAGGCAATAATATCTTTTCCCTCCAATATAACCGGTATGGTTAACTCCTGCACAGGGGTTGTTTCCTGAAAGTTCATGGCATCCAGGCCATCCAGGACTGCATCTTCCAGATCTAGTTCATCAAATCTCATCTTATAACTTTATTTACACGGTAAAGATAGGTATTTTTTAGCAATATTCAGCTTGCTGAAGTAGTTTGATGCTTATTCATTCCATATTATGGAACTATTTATCGCTATAATACCTTTTGTATATATTTTCGTAACGTCCCGACTGTTTAATCTGATTAAACCAACTATTGATACTGTCCAAAAGTACAGGCGAATTTTTTCTTACCGCCCACGATTGCAACTGTGTAAAACTAATGTCGGTATCAATATCAATAACTCCCGGAAACTGAGTCGCCGATTTTTTAGCAAGTTGCAGATCGCACACTGCAAAGTCGATATCCCCCTTTGCAACCATAATTATCAGCTGTTCGGTAGAGTACAGTTCGTCTTCTGATACATAAATCGTATCTCCAATCTCGTGCGAAAGATTTTCGATACGAAGCTTGGCAGGCGAGTCTTTAGGAACATACAAACGCCTCTGAGCAAGATCTAGCTGGTTGCGGATTGGCTTTATTCCCTGGTTTGCCTCCTCGGTTCGTTGTACCAGCACCTGTTTATTCAGAACAATGGGGTCGGTAAAAAGATAATTTTTCTTCATGTTACTGCTTACTGGTATATTGCGGGCAATAATGTCGTATTTACCCGTTGATAAACCTTCGAAGCTGGTGGATAGATTCATATCAAGATGAATCTCTACCTCGAGACCCGAAATTTCAGAAATAACCTGACTTAGTTCGTATTGAAAGCCCTCAATGGTATCTCCCTTAATGTAATATCCGGAACTATTGTACTCTGTAACAATACGCAATACCCCCTCTTTCTTTATCTCTTCATAGTCACGATGCAGGGGTTTCCTTGTTATATAAGGATAAAGAAGCCACATGGTTGCCAAAGACACTATAAGCAATAGGCCGTACAAACTATATAGCTTTTTAAACTTCATAGGCTGTTAATCATTAAAAGTAACTGAGATACCCATCTTCATACTCATTGGATTGAGCGGGTAGTGGGGAAGCGAAAAATATTCAGGATCAACAAATTTGGAGCCTACATTGTAGAACATCACAAAGAATCGGGCCTGTTTAAGGTGTAGGTTCGCATAAGCGTTGATCAACGGATAGTTACCCACTTCTACTTCCTCCTGAAGCTGGAACTGTTGGGTTGCAGGCTGATAGTAGGGAGCATAATAGGATGTGTGATAATGTACATCAGCTCCCAATTGCAGAGTAAGGACCTTTGCCAGTTTTACCCCCAGGTACATATTGCTGTACAGGCTGAGTTGGGGCAATGGTAAAATCTTTTTTTCGCTGCTTAATTGATATACGGCTTCGTTTTCCCAATTAAAAGCACCGAAACGAAAATCTTGTTTAAGACGGGCGGTTATAACCTGAAGATTGCTCTCAAACTGATCCGGAGTACCTTGCGTATTGAAATATACGTAATTCTGTATACTTTCTACGCCTGCAGACAGATTTGTACGGGTAGATTCAAGATTCACTTCTGCGCCGGCATATACCCGTTGTATATTCTTCAGTTTATAATCCCACCAAAAGTATTTACTATGGTAATGACGCTGATAAAATGCAGGAGTGAGGTTTTTGATATATCCTACAGCCTTTATGGATGCCTCTTTGCGGAAAAGAGGGAAGCTGGATTTAAGTTCTCCGGTTAAACGGAATTCTCCGGCATCGGGTCCTACAATTCCCAATTCTCCCCGAGCCACGTATGTTAGTATACTACCTTGTCTTTTTGAAAGTTCTCCACCTACAAACGTAGATACTTCGTCGTAAATATATTTGTTGCGCGGAATAGAATCCATCAATCGATAACGACTTTTGTCTATATTGATAAATGCAGTCAGTCCGAATTTAGCCCAATCCTGAAATCCTTCCCGTAAAGAAAGGGCAAAAGTATTTTTTATTGACCAATAAGAGGTGGTGTCGTTTACTGATCCTTCAATGTAGTTGTTTACATAGCTGGAATCTACACCAGCAGCATCGTGGGTTATAAAACGGCGCCTGTTGTCTTTATATTCCAACGTGTGAATGATGCTGGATACAGGAACAAACTCTTCTTTAGGATCACCATCCTCGTCGGTTCCCTCTGTGGTACGCATAAATCCCAGGTTGTACCGGTGAGATACAAAAAACTGCTTGCCACGTACACGATTCCATGTGTTTGAATAGCGAACAGGAATATTTTTTGTGTCGGTAACCCTTCTTCCGTCTGTATAATCGTCCGGATTAGTTATGTAACGGTCGTTCGTAATACCTCCGTTTTCAAAATTAACAAAATTGGAATTAGCCAGATATGCATACATTTGATAGCGATCTGAAATATAATTCCCGAGCAAACGATAGCTTAATAATTTAGTACCGTTGGAGTTGTAATAACCACGTCCGTAGATATAGTCCAGATCGGCCCCCACATTCACTTTTTTTCCAAAATTGCTTGTAAGCGTGCCTTTTAACTGCTCTTCCTTTTGAGTACTTCCACCCATTGTGGTGTACATCAGATTGGAATAGGGTATTTTGGTGTCGAAAAAATTAGCATTTGTGGGGGTCGTCAGGTAATAATCATATGCGTCTGCAAAGATAAAATCCCGTTCTTCCTTACGCTCTGAGAATATTTTAGACTGAAGGGGCGAACCTAGATTACCTAAATAGCCTATGGCAACCGATTTACCTTCTACAAGCGTACTGTTGTAGTAATTCATCCGGTTGGTGTCCATGGGCGCAATATATGTGTCGCCTATCTTATCTGTAAGCCTGAAGGCTGTTATTCTTTTGGAATTCAATTTTGTGCTATCTGTAACGAGGCTGTCAGCTGGCATGCTGGTTGGCGACGACAATCCGGAAAGAGAAAATCCTCCTCTTTTCCTTGATTCTCCCGACCGCTGGGCTTGTAAGGCTCCGCTGAACAAGACGGATAGCAGTACTATATGTATGAACTGTTTCATTGAGCGCAAAGATAAAACAAAAAAATGATATCACAGATTGTTAAGCGCGTTGAAATCTATGACAGGCTCCTTGCCGGAATTGATTCTTTCAAGTTTAGTTCCATAACCGGTCTTATCATTAAAGAAACCACAGTTCTTTAGGAAAAATGCATTATTTTCGGTTACACCTCCGGCATAATCAAGCCTTGCTTTGGCATTGGCTGTTGCATCGTGGGTAAAAGTTGCTTTTGTTACCGGTCGCCAGATTCCATCTGTGCCGAGACAATACTGATTGGTAAAACATACTTTTCGGCTTAGATATCCCTGTGATGGAATGAAATTCTCCAGGAACGAATGTGCACGGGTGTAATAGGTGTTAGTTTTAGGACGGGAGAAACTGGCAATCAACCTCCATTCTTTTTGGTCGGTTGCATAAAAATAGGCTGTGTAAATGGTATTTCCTGCTCCATCGGGTTTAATGTGAGTAAGGAATTTGTAAGTAACACCCGACTTCCAGTTATAACGTAAAAAACTCTGTCCGCCTGATCCTTCGTTTCCAAACTCGCCGATATGAACGTCCTTTCCTTTACGTAATACTTTGATCTTGTCTTCATCCGGAATTAATTTCGGATCCTGGGTATCAAAAGGGCTCCATACCGAAAATAAAACCCTGCGTTCGCTTTCCGAATTGCATTGCATACCAAAGTAGCCTTCTCCAAAGCCATTAGCCATATAGTAACTGCCTATAACATCTTCGTTTACGGGCACGGTAACCTCGTTGTAAAACCATTCGGTTGTCTGTTCGGGCATTGCGTAATTGAGATGAACCGATGGCCCTCTACTTCCCCAATAGGGCGAGAAATCGCCAACATAGTTTACGTTTCCTTCAATGCCTTCAAGTATAAAAGATTCTATCCGGGCAAATTCTTTCCCTTTTTTCTTTATACCCTTTAATTTAATTGCATGATATCCGGAGGTGGATAGTTTTATTTTTCCTACCGCAACTTTATCCAGGCTTTGCCCATCCATAAGCCGAACTGTAAACTTCTGTTTTCCCACCAGCACTTCAAGCGATGCATCACCCTCTTGTTTTGTACCTTGTATATACAACATACATGTTTGAGGCTTATCCGAATAAATATAAGTTGAGATAACATGGGACTGATTTGTCCAGGCGGTAAGACCTTTATCCGAAATTTCGGCAACAGGCTTAGCGGAAGCAATGTAAGCATTGCCATGTAATTTAACAGAGAAGGCTTCTTTATTTACCGAATAGGATTGTCCCATTACAGGTGTAAAAAACAGGCCAAGAAGTAACCCATAGAAAACTTTTTTCATAATCTTCATAATAATTTGTTTGATTTAGTAATAAATTGGCGTAAATACATTTGTATGTATTAATTGCAAATGTACTTAATTATTGGGTTTATTAAATAATAGATGAGATATAAATTAAAAACTGTGGTATAAAATTAACCGGACTGGGCAGAATAATAAGAAAAGCCGGAAGAAATGTTCCTTCCGGCTTTGTAAAGTGAATTGTATAACTTACAATCTGGCTTATGCCTGACGAATGATTTCCATTCCTTTCTTAATGGCTTCTTCATTCATTGGAATAAGTTTGTGATGTCTTTCAGGAAGAGACTTCTTTAATCCGAGTAATACATTTTCCAGTTTTACCATCGGACATACCTTCAAAAGACCTCCAAGAATGAGCATATTGAATGCTTTTTCGTTACCCATCTCGGTTGCTGCATCCATAGCATCTACTCTGTAAATGCTGATATCTTCTCTTTTAATCACATTGTGAATGCCATAACCATCATAAATAAGTATTCCTCCGGGTTTAACCTTACTTTCAAACTTATCCATCGAAGGTTGATTAAGAATAATAGCGATGTCGAATTCATTTAGAATAGGGGAGCTAACAGGATCGTCACTCAGAATTACGGTTACATTTGCAGTTCCTCCACGCTGTTCAGGGCCGTAAGATGGCATCCAGCTCACTTCTTTTCCTTCCATTAGTCCGGAATATGCAAGAATCTTTCCCATGGAAAGAACTCCTTGTCCTCCAAATCCGGCAATAATAATTTCGTGTTTCATGTAGCTATTTTATATTACTTAATCAATATTCTTTAAGTCTCCCAACGGATAGGCAGGGAACATATTCTTTTCCATCCATTTGTTCGCATCATCGGGAGTCATTTTCCAACCGGCATTGCACGTAGAAACAAACTCGACAATAGAAGTCCCTTTATTAGCCATAGCATTTTCGAAGGCCTTGCGAAGCATTTTCTTTGCTTTTTTAACAGCCCCGGGCGTATGTACACTCTGTCGGGTAACCAGACAAGTACCATCCAGCTGTGCCAAAAGGTTCGATATTTTAAGCGGGTGTCCGTTCAACGAAATATCGCGGCCGTTAGGTGTTGTAGAGGTTGCCATACCTTCAAGAGTTGTAGGGGCCATCTGTCCGCCTGTCATCCCGTAAATACCGTTATTGATAAACACAATAACAATATTCTCGCCTCGGTTGGCCGCATGGATTGTTTCTGCCGTACCGATAGCAGCCAAATCGCCATCTCCCTGATAAGTAAACACCATCTTGTCCGGATTAAGCCTTTTAATTGCCGAAGCAATGGCGGGCGCGCGACCATGAGCCGCTTCCTGCCAGTCAATATCTAAATAGTTGTAGGCAAATACACCACATCCAACCGGAGCTATACCGATGGTTTTCTCTTCGAGACCCATTTCGTCTATAACTTCACCAATCAGCTTGTGGATAACACCGTGACTACATCCCGGACAGTAGTGCATGGCGTTTTCATTCATTAATCTGGGTTTTTCGTAAACCAAATTAGCCGGGTTGATAATATCTTTTAGTTCCATAATTGATCCTTTTTAATGTACAAAACGCATAAAATACTGCACTAAGCGTAAACATATCGCAGCTCCGCCACAATACAAAAATACGGTTCTATCATCTACTGCAAAGTAACTTACTACAGCTGCAATAGCTAGTACCATAAAAATAATGGTAAGTATTTTGTCAAGTTTGTTGTCGCGCATAATCGGTTCAGAATAATTTTTCTTTTAACGCATGTAATATCTCATCCGGAGTAAATACAATACCTCCAAGACGACCAAAGTGTTCGACCTTCACTTTGCCATTTACGGCTAAGCGTACATCTTCTACCATCTGACCGGCGTTTAGTTCAACCACCAGCATTCCTTTTACCTTTTCAGCATATTCTTTCAATATGTTTGTAGGGAAAGGCCATAGTGTAATAGGACGAAGTAATCCAAGTTTAATTCCTTGTTCCCTAGCCAATTCAACAACTTTCTGACAAATTCTGGCTGAAGATCCGAAAGCCACTAACAGATACTCTGCATCATCACACATAATTTCCTGAAAGCGAACCTCGTTTTCTTCAATTTTCTTGTATTTAGCTTGAAAACGAAGGTTGTTTTCTTCCATAACAGCGGCATCGAGTTCCAGGGAAGTGATAACATTGCGTTTACGACCTCCAACTTTTCCAAGAGTTGCCCAAGGGCATTCTTTGCGGATTTCGTCGTCTGTACGGCGGGGAGTGAATGGAGGAAGTACGACTTTTTCCATCATCTGACCAATAATACCATCGGCAAGAATCATAGCCGGATTATTATATTTGAACGCAAGGTCGAAACCTAAGCCAACAAAATCGGCCATTTCCTGAACCGAAGAAGGTGCCAGGGTTATTAAGCGGTAATCGCCATGTCCGCCGCCTTTCACTGTTTGGAAATAGTCGGCCTGACTAGGTTGGATTGTTCCTAAACCAGGACCTCCACGCATAACATTCACGATAAGGCAAGGTAACTCGGCCCCTGCAATATAAGATATACCTTCTTGTTTTAAACTAATACCGGGGCTTGACGAGGATGTCATGGCTTTTTTGCCACATCCTGCACCTCCATATACCATATTAATAGCCGCAACTTCACTTTCAGCCTGTAAAACTACCATTCCTGTAGTTTCCCATGGCGCTTCGGCTGTCAAGGTTTCCAATATTTCCGATTGGGGTGTGATGGGATATCCAAAATAGCCGTCTACTCCATTACGTATTGCAGCATGAGCGATAGCTTCGTTTCCCTTCATCAATTTTACTTCTTCTGCCATATCTGTTTCAGATTGATTTCATTTATAATTTAACTCTGTATACGGTCAGACAACCGTCCGGACAAACCACCCCACAACTTGCACAACCAATGCAGTCGTCGGGAGATTTCATATACACATAATGATATCCTTTGTTGTTTACTTCGCGCGGATGCAACTCTAATACATCACAAGGACACGCAACTACACACAGATTGCATCCCTTGCATCGTTCTGTATTAACAACAACCGCTCCCTTTACCTTTGCCATATTATCACTTTTTTAAAACAATAATCTACTATGTTAAACACATTCGAGTGGGTCAAAGTTAATTATTTCTTTTAAAAACAGACCTTTATTTTCTTTCTTTTCCCAATATCACATATTTTAAATATGTAATGATTAATCAAATAAACAGCTATGAATCTGTTTATTAACCTCCTAAACAGGATATAAAAAAAGTCCTGATCAAAACACTGATCAGGACTTTTATAGATTCTATTTCGATGAAATTACTTCTTTTGAGAGATTTTTTCCAATACATAAACAAGTATAAAGCCGAAAAGCATCAGTCCAATACCTTCCCACAAAAGGGTGTTCGGCAGAATATTTTCTTCAACCAATGGTTTGATGTGGCCGTGACTATCTACATAGGTTTCGACTGTTTCTTTCCATGGCCACACTTTGTTTAATGAGCCAAGCATAAAACCTGCTAATGTAGCTATTGTCGTATTATGGAATCTTCTCAATAAAAATGAGAGTACATTTGAAAAGCTTGTAATACCGATAAATGCACCGCAAATAAATACTAACATTACAACGATGTCGAGAGATTTGACAGCACTCATGATATAGAAATACTTGCCAAGCAGAACCAGTATAAAGCTTCCTGAGATTCCGGGCAATATCATGGCGCAGATAGCAATAGCACCGCATAAAAATATAAAGAACAGATTGTTAGGCGTTTCGGTAGGGGTGGCAACTGTAATAAAGTAGGCACCCACTGTTCCGATAACAAAGAACAAGTAAGTCTTCCAATCCCATTGTGTAATGGTCTTTGCCACAAAATAAGTGGAACTTAACACAAGTCCAAAGAAAAATGCCCAAACTAACACGGGTTCATTTTCAAGTAAATATGTGATAAGTTTTGCCAATGAAAAGATACTTATCGCGATTCCACTAACCAACGCAAGTAGAAAATTCGCATTTATCGCTTTCCAGAATTCGGCTATCCGTAATGAAAACAGTAATTTTAAGTTTGTAGGATTTATACTTTTAATAGAGTTGATAAGCTCTTCATAGATTCCTACTATAAATGCTACTGTTCCTCCGGATACACCGGGAACTACATCGGCTGCTCCCATGGCTATGCCTTTGAGCATCAACATTCCATAATCTTTGATACCTCTTTTCATAGATTAATTGTAGTTGTTTATATTCTTTATTAATATACTGCTAAGATCTTTGCTCCTTGGCATAATTTTATCATGCACCGGATTAAAATGTATATGATTTATCTTTGAAAGTACTGTCAATCTATCTTTCGGCAACAAAGATAGCTGATTTAAGAATCGATCTTTATTACCTGTTTCAAGATAACATAAAGTTAATAAGGGATGAAGCAGGTAATAATCCGAATTTTCTTCTTCCAGTTCTTCCAGATATTGCAAGGCAGAACGAACCTCACCGGCTGCAAAATGAAAAAAGCCTTTTTTAAACAGCATATCCTGAAATAAATTCATATTGCCTCCAAATTCTATTTTGAGTTTTAGAATTTCTTCGGAATAATCGGTGCTATCCTCAAGATCCATTAAACTACTTACCATCATTTGAAGAAATAGGTGCATTTTATGCTGTGATCCAGTGGATGCCAGAGTTTTTAGCGCATCAATCATTTCTTCTTCTTGTGAAGTGACCATGCAAGTATTAAGATAGCAGCCAAGTACTGATCTCGGACAGTTTCCCTTGTACACTTCAATCAGAAATCTTGATAAAAGTTTTGCTTTTTCGTTCTGTCCCAAATAACTATAACACTGCACAATTGCTTGTTGAACAAGACTGGTGGGCTTTTCTTTATTTACTTCGAGGTTGATTTCCAGTGCCTCCTTGTAATTCTTGATTCCGGCAAGGCAAAAACCTTTAAGCATTTTGGATTCCAGACAATCTTTGCACGTGAGTGCAAAATCTAAGGCCTCGATTGCTTTGTTGAACTCTTCTATTCGAGCATAAGACGCGCCAAGCATATACCAGACATCGTAAGAATAGGGCATTTTGTCTGTAAGCTTAGTAGCCAGCCTTATTACTTCTTTATTTTTTTCGTAGTCGAAATAAATATATAAAAGAGCTAATTGAATATCATTGTTATCCGGAAATAACTTAATTGCCTTTTTTGCAAAAGTAATTCCTACCGTATAGAATTCATGATCGGCAAGGATATTTATAAACGATTCGTATACTTCTTCTAAGTATTCGTTTTTTTCTGCCTCCAAATTATCAAGATATGTGACCGCTTTGTGGTATTCCTCTAACATACAGAAACATTCCAAACGTGCCACATGAAGATCCGGATCATCAACGTGCTTTAACTCCTCGGCATACGATAATGCCGTTTCGTAATTTTCATTAATACACTCTTTTTCAATTCGTTTAATGAGTAGAGATTGGTTAAAAGGATACAGTCTTAGTCCCAAGTCTAAAATTGGAATTAAGTATTCTTTTGCTTCTTCATCACTAATACCATTCAAAAGATCCTCTATTTCTTCAGAATCGAAATAGGGATCTTTTCCTTCCGCCAAACCTGTTTTGAATTTCTCTAACAGTTGCGAAATGTTTTTTTTCATCATTAATTCTATCTAGTTATTTATCTTTCACTTTACTCCATGTATCTTTAAGTGATACTGTTCTGTTAAAAACAATCTTTTCACTATTGCTATCCGGATCTACATTAAAATAGCCCAGGCGCTGAAACTGGAAGTTATCATAAGGTTTTGCATGCTGTAACTCTGCTTCAACCCGGCAATTTGTCAAAACCTTTAGCGAGTCTGGATTAAGAAGTTCAAGGAAGTCCTTTTCTTTATCTTCCGATGGATTCTCAACAGTAAATAATCGGTCATAAAGACGAACTTCTGCAGGTAAACTATGTTCGGCAGATACCCAATGCAGTGTTCCCTTAACTTTACGATTGCTTTCAGGCATTCCGCTTTTAGTCAACTCATCATACTCGGCATATATCTCTTCAATTTCTCCAGACTCATTTTTCTTACATCCGGTACATTTTACAATATAAGCATTCTTCAATCGAACTTCTTGACCGGGAGTCATACGGAAAAATTTCTTAGGAGCATCTTCCATAAAGTCTTCTCTTTCAATAAATAATTCGCGTGAGAAGGCTATTTCATGGCTTCCCTGAGTCAGATCTTCCGGATTATTAATTGCTTCCATCATTTCAACTTTCCCTTCCGGGTAGTTTGTAATGATTAATTTTACAGGATCCAATACTGCCGAAACTCTTGGAGCAGTAGCATTCAGATCTTCTCTGACTGCATGTTCCAATAGTGCTACATCGATAATACCATCGTATTTTGTATAGCCGATCTTGTTGATAAAGCTACGGATAGAAGAGGGGGTGAATCCTCTGCGTCTAAAACCGCATATGGTAGGCATTCGTGGATCATCCCATCCATTTACACGTCCTTCTTTAACCAATTGCAGCAACTTACGTTTACTCATTACTGTATAGGTAAGATTCAGTCGGTTAAATTCGATCTGACGTGGACGGTAATCGTCGTCTTTCTTAAGCAAATCAATAAAATAATCATATAAAGGACGGTGAACCTCAAATTCTAATGTACACAATGAATGTGTCACTCCTTCAAAATAATCACTTTCACCATGTGCAAAATCATACATAGGATAAGCTTTCCACGCTGTGCCGGTACGATGGTGCGGGTGTTTTATGATACGATATATGATAGGATCGCGGAAGTGCATGTTGCTTGAAGCCATATCGATTTTGGCACGTAATACCATGCTGCCTTCTTCAAAGTCACCTTGATTCATACGATTAAACAAATCAAGACTTTCTTCTACCGGGCGATCGCGAAAAGGACTGTTTGTTCCCGGTTGGGTAGGAGTTCCTTTCTGTTGAGCGATAATTTCTGCACTTTGTTCGTCCACATAGGCTTTGCCTTCCTTAATGAGACGAACTGCAAAATCCCATAATTGAGGAAAATAATCTGAAGCGTAATATACATTTTCCCAATGAAAGCCAAGCCATTTGATGTCTTCCATGATTGAGTCTACATACTCAACATCCTCCTTTACCGGATTGGTATCGTCAAAACGCAGGTTGCAAATCCCGTTATAACGTTCGGCAATTCCAAAGTCCAGACAAATCGCTTTGGCATGACCGATATGCAGGTAACCGTTGGGCTCCGGCGGAAAACGGGTTTGAATTCTTTTGCCGTTCTTTCCAGCAGCCAAATCACTCTCTACGAAAGCCTCTATAAAGTTAAGACTCTTTTTTCCTTCTTCCTCTTTAATATTGATCTCGCTCATATGTTACAAAGTATAATACGATGTTATTTTAATTTTTAAACGACAAAGATAGGGCTTTCTTCGCAGTATTAACTAATTTTGCGGGCAAAAAGAATATATGGACGCCGAGATAAAATCAAAGTTGATCAATCGTGTGAAAGAAAATCCTTATTTAAATCATCTGGGTATAGAATTTACAAGCATTGAAGAAGGCAAGGTTGAAGCTAAAATGCCATTAGCAGCAGAACATAAACAATATAGTGGAGTGATACACGGTGGGGTGGTAGCTGCACTTGCCGATACTATAGCCGGTTTTGCAGCTTATACAGTAACTCCGGTAAATTTGGATGTATTAACGGCAGAGCTTAAAGTTTCCTTTCTAAGGGGGGCATGGGGAAATGAACTTATTGCCAAAGGAATCTTAATTAAAGCTGGTAGAAGAGTTCATTTCAGCGAATGTGAAATATATTGTGATGATGTAATTGTTGCCAAGGCTTCGGGTACATTTTGCATTGTAAACGAATACATCAAACCTGATTAATTTTAGAAAATAAATCTCAGATTTGATGTATTGTCTGTTAAGTAATAATGGGTAAAAAGACTTTCCTCTATTCGGTAATCTTTTTACCTATTATTTTGTAACCCTCGGCATTTGGATGTAAGCCGTCTCCAAAGAGTGACTCATTAATTTGTCCATTGGAAAGAAGCAGGTCTTTGTTCACATTTTTATATATAAAACCCTGTTTCTTTGCTAATTTACTAATCTCTTTGTTTATTGACACAACTCTTTTTTCCATACCTCTCCGAGGTAAAATACCTAGTACTGTAACTGTTGCTTCGGGCTGACGCTGACGGATTGCCTTGTAAAGAAAGTCCAATCCTGCCAAAATCTCTTTATCACTGTTCACTCCAAAATTATTCGTCCCGATTTTAATAAGAATTCGGTCGGCCTTATATCCATCAAGCTCACCATGGTATACACGCCATAATACATTTTCAATCCGATCCCATCCATAGCCAAAGTTACGGAAGCCAAGTGGCTCCATATATGCTTCCCAACTATCTTTTCCCGTTGAACGCGGACCTTTGGGCTCTCCTCCCCAAAAATGCATGATTGAATTGCCAAATACAACGGCTTTCGGAGGATTTGCTTTATTCATTTGAAGGATTTCGCGGTGACGTTTGAGCCATTCATAGTTTCCTGGTTCTCTACGTTGAGTAACCGGGCAGGTCGTTGTGAGGTTTCCTTTGGACATTTTTAAAATTTCACGTATTTTTTTATTATACGCATCAGCATAAAATTGCATTCCTAAATCTGAAGGATGTACATAATCAACCCAACTGTCCATCGAAAAATTCAATTCTTCGTTAGAAAGATACCACAAATCTTTAACACCATCTGCTAATAAGCGTTCGTAGGCTTTTCGAGAAGCTTTATTCGGAATTGTATAATCTCTCAGACGGGTTGTATCTAAGCCTGCATTGCTATATCCGGCGTGTTCGGTCAACAAAATAGGAGTGTTGTGCTTAGATCGGATTTGCTTTACGGCATCTACAACCTTTTTAAAAACATCCTCTTCTTTATATCCGGGAAGATTGGGTAAACAGTCTAGAATATATAGTTGAGCATCCAGTTCATTAATATAGTTTATCACCTCCTTTTCTAATTTGCCATTTCCCGAAAATCCAAGGTTAATAACAGGTAAATCTAACGAACGTGATACTATATTTGTCCACGCCATGCCAGGACGGGTTGCGCAAGCTCCCTGAGTTATGGAGGTGCCATAGGCCACTATGGGTAATTCTTCTCGTAAAGGAATGAATTCTAAATCTGCATTTTCCGGAATTCCAATCTCTAACCACTTAACAGATGTATAAGTTGGTAAATAAAGGCGATATTCGAAACCCAAGTTATGATATTTGTCTTTTGCATCAATTTTGTAGTTAAAAGAGATTGTATCTCCCCACTTATAGCTGCCGGAAGCTAACTTCAGATTTCCATCACTGTCTATCGCATAAAGATCGATTCCTGAAACACCTGTATTAGGCATGTGAGGCATAGAATAAGATCCTTCCACCTTGTAGCGAATGGTAATATTATTTGCATTTGAATAGAAGTGAATGGCAAGACCTGCCGAATTGCGTGATAAATTCCATAGAGGTTCCCTCACTTCGCTTTTTGCTCTTTGGGGTAGCCTGGCATAAGAATTACCAATTTCTTTTGTCCATCCTTGATTCTGAATAACCGGATAATCCGTATTCATCGGATTGAACCATTTTTGTTGTGCATTTGCCGGTAATAGAAACAGACAAAGCATAAATAAACTTGTAATCTTTAAATTTAACATAGTATTTAATTGAAATTTGATACAAAACTGACAAAGATAATACATTTTTAAAAACTAAAAATTTGTAAAAGCTCTTATCTTTGCAGGATCAATTATAAAATAAAAAAACCATGAATTGTAAACTTGTATGTCTAACCTTATTTCTAGCTTCTGGCCTGCAGGCTATGGCTCAAAAAAGTTATCAGTTAGATTCTCCCGACGGTAAATTAAAAACCGTAGTTAATGTAGATAAAACTATCTCATTTTCAGTTTCGCATGAAGAAACAGAGGTACTGGCTCCATCTTCAATATCAATGTCTCTTGAAGGAGATGAGATACTTGGCTTACATGCTAAAGTTGCTAAAGTAACTAGAAGCGCTGTCAATAAGGTTATCCCTTCTCCATTTTATAAAAAGGCGGAGGTTGCCGATTCCTACAACGGAATGAGCTTGAATTTTAAAGGTAATTGGTCTATTGAATTCAGAGCTTATAATGATGGATTGGCTTATCGTTTTGTAACTAGAAAGAAAGGTGATATCGTTGTTAAATCTGAAGAGGCATCCTATAACTTCACTAAGAATTATGAGACTTTTGCCCCATATGTTAATAGTAAAGCTCCTACTTTCGAGCAGCAGTTTTTTAATTCTTTCGAACAACCTTATGTAAATGAGCCTATTACGAAATTAAACTCGGGTAGACTTATGATCTTACCATTTCTGGTTACGCTCGATAATGGTAAAAAGCTATGTATTACTGAGGCAGATCTGGAAGATTTTCCCGGCATGTTCCTAAATAATTCTACAGAAAAGCCATCATTGAAGGCGGTTCATGCTCCTTATCCTAAAACAGTTGAACAGGGTGGTCATAACCGCTTGCAAATGTTAGTTAAACAACGTGAAGACTTTATAGCTAAGACTACTGGAACAAGAACTTTCCCTTGGCGTGCATTTATTGTTTCTGAATCGGATAAACAGCTGACTGATAATGATATGGTGTTTCGCCTTGCTTCTCCCAATCGTGCAGGAGATGTGTCATGGGTTAAACCGGGAAAAGTTGCCTGGGATTGGTGGAATGATTGGAATATTTATGGTGTAGACTTTAAGGCAGGCATAAATAATGAAACTTACAAATACTACATTGATTTTGCATCAGCCCACGGTATTGGTTATGTTATTCTGGATGAAGGGTGGTCTGTTAATTTAAAAGCAGATCTGATGCAGGTTATTCCTGAGATTGACCTTAAAGGTCTTGTTGAGTACGGAAAATCCAAGAATGTGGATATAATTCTTTGGGCCGGTTATTGGGCATTCCACCGTGATATGGAAAAAGTGGTTAAGCATTATGCCGAAATGGGTGTAAAAGGTTTTAAAGTAGATTTTATGGATCGTGACGACCAGCAGATGGTAAACTTTTTATACGAAGCTGCCCGGATTTGTGCAAAATATAAAATGATGGTCGATTTTCATGGAGTGTTTAAGCCAACAGGTTTAAATAGAACGTATCCGAACGTAATCAATTACGAAGGAGTAAACGGTCTGGAGCAATTAAAATGGTCACCGGAATCTTATGATATGGTTACTTACGATGTTACTATTCCATTCATTCGTATGATTGCTGGTCCAATGGATTACACGCAAGGGGCGATGCGAAATGCTGCAAGAGGTAGCTATCGACCTATTAATTCGGAGCCGATGAGCCAGGGAACCCGCTGCCGGCAGCTGGCGACCTATGTTATTTTTGAATCACCGTTTAACATGTTATGCGACAATCCTTCTAATTATATGCGCGAAGAAGAGTGTACGGAATTCATCGCTTCAGTTCCAACTGTTTGGGATCAAACCATGTCTCTGGATGGTAAAGTCTCAGAATATGTTGCTATTGCAAGAAGAAATGGAGCCGATTGGTATGTTGGGGCACTCACAAACTGGGATTCGCGAGAATTAGAGTTGGATCTTTCTTTTTTGGGAGAAGGAACGTTTAAGGCGGAAATTTTTAAAGACGGGGTTAATGCCGACAGAGCTGGCAGGGACTACAAAAAAGAAATCATTACGATTCCAGCCAATAAAAAGTTGCAAATCAAAATGGCTCCGGGTGGAGGTTTTGCAGCGCGTATTTTTAAGTAATTTCTTGTTTTGATTTATATTGGAGGGGCAGTACTTTTTCGGAAGTGCTGCCTCTCTGTTTTTTTTGTATCTTTGCCATGCATTACGACCTGATTTCTGTTACATTGTATAGTAATAGAAATTAGGGGCAGTTTATCATAAAGAAATATTGAAGAAAGATGAAAGGAGAGAATGTAGATATACTATTTCCGGCCGAGTGGGTACCGCAAAGTGCAGTACAACTTACATGGCCACATGAGGATACCGATTGGGCTCCTATATTGGAAGAAGTTGTTCCTTGTTTTGTTTCCATTGCGCACGAAATTATTAAACGGGAGAAGCTTCTTATCGTATGTGCTGATCAGGAGATTGTAAAACAGCAGTTGGGAGATGTAGATTATAGCAAGGTGATTTTCCGTGAAATGGACACAAACGACACTTGGGCCAGAGATCATGGTGGTATTTCTGTTTTTATCGATGGCACTCCGGCGGTTTACGACTTTGTTTTTAACGGCTGGGGAATGAAGTTTGCAGCAGATAAAGATAATCTGATTACTCGAAGGTTGTTTATGTCTAATACATTTGCCGACGAAGTTTTACCTCTAAATATGCAACCATTCGTACTGGAAGGAGGTAGCCTCGAATCTGATGGGAAGGGTACATTACTAACAACGGCAGAATGTTTATTGTCTCTCAATCGCAATGAGTATTTATGCAGGGAAGAGATTGAAAATCAACTTAAAGATATTTTTGGGTTTAAGCAGGTTTTATGGCTTGAAAGTGGATATTTAGCCGGAGATGATACGGATAGTCATGTTGATACATTGGCTCGTCTTTGTAACGAGGATACTATTGCCTATGTAAAATGTGATGATGAAACTGATGAACATTTTGCAGAGCTTAAAGAGATGGAAGAGCAGCTTAAGGAGTTCCGTACGCTAGATAATAAACCATATAAACTTATTGATTTGCCAATGGCAGATAAAGTGGAATGGAATGGTGAGCGTTTGCCTGCAACATATGCTAATTTCCTTATTATCAATGGAGCAGTATTGTTGCCAACTTATAATTCTCCTAAAGATAATGAGGCCATAAGTCAGTTGAGAAAGGCTTTCCCAGACCGTGAAATTGTAGGAATTAATTGTTTACCGTTGATAAAACAACACGGATCTCTTCATTGTGTTACTATGCAATATCCCGAGGGTTTTATAAAAGAATAGAAGTATGAAATTGAAAGTAGGTTTAATTCAACAAAAAAATACAGGTAATATAGCTGATAATATCGAAAGATTGAAAGCTGGTATCTGCAGTTGTGCAAAAGATGGTGCCGAACTAATCGTTTTGCAGGAGTTACATAATGGACTCTATTTTTGTCAGACAGAAGATACTACTCTTTTTGACCTAGCAGAGTCTATTCCGGGACCTTCTACAGAAATATTTGGAGCTCTGGCAAAAGAATTGGGAGTCGTGATTGTACTCTCTTTGTTTGAAAAAAGAGCTCCTGGTTTATATCATAATACTGCGGTTGTTTTGGAACGCGACGGCAGCATTGCTGGTAAATACAGAAAAATGCATATTCCAGATGATCCTGCTTATTACGAGAAATTCTATTTTACACCAGGTGATCTAGGTTTCGAGCCGATTGATACTTCTGTTGGACGTTTGGGCGTATTGGTTTGTTGGGATCAATGGTATCCGGAAGCTGCACGCCTCATGGCCATGCGTGGTGCAGAAATGCTTATTTATCCTACAGCAATTGGATGGGAGAGTAGCGATCCTTCTGATGAAAAAGACAGACAACTTGGTGCTTGGGTTATTTCTCAACGTGCTCATGCAGTTGCAAACGGTATACCAGTAATTTCGGTGAACAGAACCGGACATGAACCTGATCCTTCGGGGCAAACAAATGGTATCCAGTTTTGGGGAAATAGTTTTGTTGCTGGTCCACAAGGTGAATTGCTTGTAAGTTTCCCGAACTTGGATGAAAAGATTCAGGTTGTGGAAATTGATAAAACAAGAAGTGAGAATGTACGCCGATGGTGGCCATTTTTTAGAGATCGCCGCATAGATGCTTTTGGTGGATTAACAGAACGTTTCCTAAAATAAAATGAAACTTTTTACTAAACAAGAAGCGCTTGACCGTATGAATCTGCTAGGTAAATCGGGCAAGCCTTTTCTATTTATTATTGATTATTATCAGGCTGAAATCTTTATCGAAGAACCTCATCTTATCAACTCTAAAGAATGTTTATTCAATTTGAATGGCTTCACGAATGTTGATAATGCTTGTAATATAAATAGAGCAGGAGGGGAGCTGATGGGTAATTTTAATTCTGACCCGGAAAGGACAACAAAATTAGATAAAGATATAAAATGGGTTGTGAAGCCTGTGTCGTGGGAAAATTATAAACGATCATTTCAAACTGTTATCAAAAATATTAACGAAGGGAATTCGTATTTAACCAACCTTACTTGTGCTACTCTGGTTGAAACAAATCTTTCGTTGCAGGAGCTTTTTCTTCGATCGGATTCCCTGTATAAAATGTGGTTTAAAGATCGGTTTGTATTTTTTTCGCCAGAAATATTTGTTCGTATACAAAATGGCGATATTTATTCCTATCCCATGAAAGGAACAATTGATGCCTCATTACCGGATGCTGAGCATTGTATTCTGAATGATTTGAAAGAGTCTGCAGAGCATGCAACAATTGTTGATCTGATTAGAAATGATTTGAGTATTGTTGCAAAAGATGTTACAGTAAGTAAATACCGCTATTTGGATAAAATAATGACAAATAAAGGCTCTTTGCTTCAAGTAAGTTCCGAAATAAAAGGAAAACTCCCTGTTGATTATAGTGCCAAGTTGGGGGATATTCTTTTTGCCTTATTACCTGCCGGCTCAATTACAGGAGCACCTAAAAAGAAGACGCAGGCAATTATAAGTGAATCTGAAACACATAAAAGAGGATTTTATACAGGTATTGCTGGCTATTTTGATGGTGAAAGATTAGATAGTACGGTAATGATCCGTTTTATAGAACAGGCCGACGGCAAATTCTACTTCAAGAGTGGCGGAGGTATTACAGCAAAAAGTAATTTAGAATCTGAGTATAACGAAATGATACAGAAAGTATATGTGCCACTATATTGAATCAATTTGTATAGAAAAAGGACAGATCCAGAATCTTTCCTTTCATAATAAGCGCTTTAATACTACTCGTAAAGAGTTATTTGGATCCTCCACGTTCATTAATCTTGAAAATTATATTAATGCTGAGACACATTTTGAGCGAACAAAATGCAGAGTAATATATGACCAAGAGATAATCGATGTTAGTTATCAACCTTATAAACTGCCGTCTATAAACAATCTGAGTCTTGTTTTTGATAACGAAATAAATTATAAATACAAGAGCACTGATCGTAATCGGATTAATCAATTGTTTGATTTGCGTAATGATGCCGATGATATTCTAATTGTTAAGAATGGACTTGTTACAGACACAAGTTTCTGTAACATTGCATTGTGGAGTGGGATGGAATGGGAGACACCTGCAAAACCACTTTTAAAAGGGACTCGTCGGGAACAACTGCTAGGCGATTATACCATTAAAGAACGTAATATTTATTTGGAAGATATATATACATATAATAGAATTAGACTATTTAATGCCATGATACAATTTGGAGAAATAGACCTAATGATAAATAAGTCTACATTAAAAAATACTATTCATAAAAATGCGTAGATATACTAAATAATAAAGAAAAGTCCGAAGATGTTGTTCCTCGGACTTTTTTATTTTAGTTGACCTTTATTTATGGTTAATACCTCTGATTTAGTCCCAAAAGTATTAATTTATCTCTTTCCTTTAGTCTTATCTTCTGGTTTAACAGTCAATTGCATTCCAATTTGCTCCATAAATCCCAGGTTATCTTGCAGAATCCATGTTTCTTTAAGTTTTCCGTTGGAGAAAACCGTAATAAAAATGGCTGCTCTTGATATTTGATTTGCTTTAGGTTTAATACCCATATATTCATTTGCTTGAACACCAAACTGGGCTATTTTAACTGCCACAGTATCACCCTGTGCTACCATATTCTCAACACTATATTTCCAGTCTGGAAATACTGCTATATCTCTTTGTATATACTGAATTAAAGAGTCGATAGTGTAGGCGTTCGGCAAACGTGGACCAGTCATCTTATATTCAGGAGCATAAAAAGTTCTCATTTTTTCGAAGTCTCTGGCATTTATAGCTTCAAAAACCTGCCTGACTGTACTTTTGTTTTGACTTTCAAGTTCACAGCGTGCCTTAAGTTGATCGTATTCTTTTTTGTCATCCTTACTAATAATGCAATTTGTTAGACTAAACGCAATTATCAGTAGTAATAAAGCACTAATAAGTTTTAAATTTAACCGTTTTCATATGCACCTCCTTATAATTAAATAACTATTTTAATCAAATTCATCTAGTACACTTGTTAGGATGGTACTTGGCAAATCAACTCAATTATAAAACAAAAAATAAATTAATAAAGTTTGTTTTATTTTCTAGTTGCTTTAGAATAGTTTATATGGCTAATTTGTATATCTACGTATTTTTAAGATAGGATACATGTTATCGCAAACAGTATTAAACATAATGGTGATTATAAATATATTGGATACATAATTATAATAAGTAAATAATCATGTTAGATATGCTAATATGTAAAAGACTTTCGTTAAGCTAATAGCTTTATTTGGGATATATAACCTAATGAGCGAATTTGGTTAAATAATTCTGTATAAGAAGATTTTGCTTTGACATTCACTTTAAACGTAATTACTGCAATATTCTTATCGTAATTTTGTTCGTAGGAAAGGCTGACTATAAATATATTCCTATTTTCAATAATACTTCGTATAGTTCGAAGATCAGGTGTTGCCGTATTACAAGTTATTGATAAAATTTTATTGACTCCATCAAGCCACATCCGCTTTTCTAAACTTTCGAGAGAAACAAGTACGATTAATGTGAAAATTGTTGTAATAATAGCTGTAATATACATTCCAGCGCCAACAGTTAGTCCAATTACAGCCATAACCCAAATACAAGCAGCTGTTGTTAAGCCGTGTACGCTGCCATGACTCTGTATAATTGCGCCTGCACCTAAAAAGCCTATTCCAGTTAAGACTTGAGCTGCTATTCTTCCAGGATCTCCATTTAGAAAGTTAGGATATGATTGTGGAATCCAAATTGAAAGAAGCATTGCCGCAGTCGACCCCATACAAATTAATGTAAAAGTTCTCATTCCTGCATCATGCCTTCTAAATTGTCTTTCAAATCCAATAATAGCACCAAGGACAAAACTAACTAACAATTTCAACATAGCAGTATACGGAGTAACTGTTAAGCTCTGTAGTAAAGTTAGCAAATCATCGATGGCATTACTGAAATTCATACGTAAAAGATTAGACGGTAAATATGTTTATTGTAATTACAAACTTAATTATTTAAGTTTGTAATTACAAATATTACATACTATTTATTATTAGACTTCAAGAGCTCCAATAATTTCGGTTACAGATTTGAAGCCATGCTTATCTAGATAATCGTTGATGCCTTCAACTGTTTTTACAGAAATTGCCGGATCAACGAAGTTATATGTTCCAATTTGAATTGCAGAAGAGCCTGCCAGCATAAATTCTACTGCATCTTTCCAATTGGATATCCCCCCTAAGCCAATAATGGGTATTTTAACAGCATTGTAAGTTTGCCAAACCATTCTCAGTGCAATAGGTTTAACGCATGGTCCGGAAAGTCCACCCGTAACTGTCGATAATATCGGTTTTCTTTTTTCGGCATCAATAGCCATTCCTAGAAGGGTATTGATAAGAGAAACAGCATCAGCACCTTCAGCTTCGACGGCTCTTGCAATTTCCGTTACGTCGGTTACATTGGGCGAAAGCTTAACTATCAATGTTTTGGGGTATACCTTTCTTACGGCGCGAACCACTTCTGCAGCTCCAGCGCAAGTAACACCGAAAGCCATACCTCCGTGCTTAACGTTTGGACAAGAAATATTTAATTCAATAGCTGGGATCTTGTCTAAAGCAGCAATTTTTTCGGCACATTCAACGTAAGTTTCTACGGTAGATCCACTCACATTTACGATCATGTACGTATCAATATCCTTTATATTCGGATAGATGTTATTTGCAAAATAATCGGCACCCTTGTTTTGTAGTCCAACTGCATTAAGCATTCCGGCGGGAGTTTCTGCCATACGAGGATATGGATTGCCTTCGCGGTGTTCAATTGTTGTACCTTTAACGAATATACCTCCAATTTGAGTTAAATCTACAAAATCGGCAAACTCGATGCCATAACCAAAAGTCCCAGAGGCGGTCATCACCGGGTTTTTCAATTGCAGATTCCCTATATTTACATTTAAATTTGCCATTTTAATTTTCTAGTATTAAAGACCGGACCTTCTGTGCAAACACACACATGTCCTTCTACTGTATTTTCTACACAACAAAGGCAGGCTCCGAAGCCACAAGCCATGGTATTTTCAAGAGACACTTCACATGAAATATCTTTGCCAGCAGCATATTTTGCCACAGCTACCATCATAGGTTTCGGACCACAGGTATAAATTGTATCAAACAGCTTTGTGTTCAAAATCGAATGATTTGTTACAAATCCCTTTTCGCCTAAAGAACCATCTTCAGTAGTAATGCAAACATCGCCGAATTTTGCAAAATCGTCTAACTGCAATACATCATTCTTTGTTCTTCCTCCCAATAGGAAGATTGGATGAAAGCCTTTGGATTTTAAAACAGCACCCAAAAACAGCATTGGCGCTGTTCCAACTCCACCACCAACCAGTAGTAAATTCTTTTCTTCCTGATCCGAATCTGGAATTGTAAAACCATTACCTAAAGGCAATACAACATTCATCGTATCTCCCTGTCTGTATTCGGCCATTCGGCGGGTGCCGTCACCAATTAGTTGGACAAGCAACCACAATTCATTCCGATCTTTATCCACATAATTAACAGAAATTGGACGTCTAAGAAAGGTAGAAGATGAACCATCCACTCGAACTTCTACAAATTGTCCGGGAATCATCTCTGGAAGAGTTTCTTCTGAAGTTAGTTTCAGGAGACAATAATTTGGATGAAGGCGAACATTATCTGCAACCTTTAAATCCAGTAAATACTTCTTCATATATATATCACAATTTGGATACAAAGATAAAAGATAAAGCGGCTTAAAGCCAATAGAATTTTATTCTTTCTTGTTTTTTTCGGGAGTAAAGGTCTCGAAAGTGTTATCCGAATAAAAAATCATTATTTTACTTACACTTTTAGAGCTCCGTTCTTCGTATTTAATCTGTTCAATACCAGTGTTTTTTGTTGTAATTTCGGGTTTGCTGAACTCCGTGTGCTTGCGATATTCGGGTTCGACCTGTACAATGGGCGGATTAATCTCATTCTCGCGAAATAAATTAGGCTCTTCGATTTTAGTAATTCCATTTTTAACCATCGATCCTTTACCGAACAATAGCCAATCTGTATCCACGTAAGTAAATCGTTGCATAATTTTTGTCAGCACATCCAAACTGGGATTATTGCGTCCAGAAATAATATGAGACATGGCTGATCTTTGAATGCCAATCTCTTCAGCAAATTTAGAAGGTGAAATTCCTTCATGTTCCATGATTCTCAAAATTCTATCTTTCATCTGAATAATATTTAATAGAAAAGGTATATTAATGCTGACATTGTGTCTTAATTTCTCTTTTTTTGTAAACAAATGTAATTTTGAACAAAGGTAAACAATAGTTTACAAATATGCAATTTATAATTATAAATTTAAACTGTACGGTTGTAAACATCTATACACATATGTAATGTTTACAAAATGAAACAGGTATATCAGGTATAAATATTGATTAAACTAAAAGTTTGCATAAAATATATAAATAAATGGTATTCAGATATATACTAACATTTGTATTAGTGTTTAAATAGTGAATTTACATCAAATAGGTAACAGTTGTAAATTAATGAAGGAATAAATTAAAGGAACTCTCAACTTGACTATGATAATTGATTGGAATACGATAACATAAGCAAATTTACATTAGGATCATCCAAAATGGCATCCCCTACTCCATTTGTATACAATTGTGATCTGTTATAGTTGTAAACTATTTGATAATACGTAAACCAAGAATTACATAAATGTAAACAATTGTTTGTGTAGATTGTTAAACCTACCTATTTCATGTTTTTGATTACAGATGTATATTGTCTATATTCTCTAAAAATATTTAGAAATGCCAAATTGGCTTGGTTTACGCTTGTATACTATATGATTTTTGTTAAGCTGGACTGCTATTGGTGCAAAATGGCTATATTTGTGAACAACTATTCGTGTAATGTAAAATATTCGATTCTCGGAGGGTTTATTTTGAGCTAATTGACTATAATACAGCCAGAAAAGGGATTATTGCGGTACGTTTGTAAACAACAAACTAGCAATAATCCCTTTAATTGAGTAGACTTTATGCAAAAGAATAACTAGTGCTATTGAAAATGAATCTGAATTTAGATTTTTAAACTTACAGATATAGAATATTTACTTCTTGTAAAATATAAGATAAAATAAATCCTAATGAAGTATTTTGTATATAAGTTCTTTAAGGAGTTCTCCATCTGAAAAAGAAATATTCTCTACTCCTTTCGATTTAGCATCGCAGGTACGTATATCAGATATCAGATTGAAGACTTTCATGGCCGAGTAATTCTTGATTCCCATAGCATAATCTTTGACCTGAAAACTGTTTTTCAGTCCCAATGCCTGCATTAATCCATTTTCGGATCGATCCTGACTATAATAGCATATCAATAAATTAGAGAAGTAATTAAATAACACTGGTAAGGTTGCCTGTATAGGATTGTTTTTGGGATTCTTATCAAAATAATGAATAATCCGGTTTACTTTGAGTTTGTCTTTGGACGCAAGCGCCTTAATAAGCTCAAAATTGTTAAACTCCTTGCTTATACCAATGTTTTGCTCTACAAGTTCAGGAGTAATTTTTTTAGGCAGATTACCAGGAAGAAGCAAAGATAGCTTGTCCAACTCCTTAGTAAGCCGACTTAAGTCATTTCCTAAGAAGTCGGCCAACATCTGCGATGCTTTCGCATCGATAGCAATATTTTGTTGTTGTAACATGCTGCCTATGAAAGCAGGCATTTTATAGTCGGCAACCTTTTTAGACTCGAATAATATGCCTGTTTTATCCACAGATCCGGCTAAAGCCCTTCTTCTATCCAAGTTTTTATATTTGTAATTAACAACCAACACTGTAGATTGCAGCGGATTTTGCACATAGTGATTCAGCTCTTCAATATCTTTTATAAGCTGGGCTTCCCTAACAACAATAAGTTGGTATTTAGACATCATCGGAAAACGGCGGGCCGCATTGATAATGGCGCTTGCTTCGGCATCAGCACCGTAAAAAACAAGTTGATTAAAATCTTTTTCCTCTTCCGATAAAACATTATTGATCAGCAAATCGGTAAGTTTATCCATAAAAAAGGGTTCTTCCCCCATAAAAAAATAGACGGGACTGAACTTTTTCTGAACAATATCTCTGGATAACTCTTCGAATGTATATTCTTTCTTGGCCATATTTTTAAATTACCAGCTAAAACGTATGTGTCTGATTGTTTTGTTGCCTTTGATGATCTGTCGCAGAGCTTCGATACCGAGGTTCACATGCTCGGGAGCAAAGTTCTGAGTCACCAACTTATCACTCTCCTCCGTTTTAACACCGCTTTCGTCCATAGGTTTATCCGAAATCATCAGCAGTGCGCCTGTTGGGATCTCATTTGCAAAACCGGCAGTAAGCAATGTAGCCGTTTCCATATCTATACCGGTTGCATGGGTTTTTACCAGGTAAGATTTAAACTCATTGTCGTATTCCCACACCCGGCGGTTGGTAGTGTAAACCGTACCTGTCCAATAATCGCGTCCCTGATCCCTAATGGCGGAAGAAATAGCCCTTAACATGGAAAATGCCGGCAACGAAGGAACCTCTTTGGGTAAATACTCGTCGGATGTGCCTTCGCCCCGAATGGCAGCGATAGGCAACAGATAATCGCCCAGATTATTACTCTTTTTAAGTCCGCCGCATTTACCCAGAAACAATACAGCCTTTGGTTTGATAGCAGATAGCAGATCCATAACAGTGGCCGCATTTGCACTACCCATACCAAAATTGATAATGGTTATACCTTCGGCCGAAGCGTTAGGCATAGACGATTTAAGTCCCAGTATGGGTACATTAAAGGTCTCGGCAAATAATTCCACATATTTCGTAAAATTGGTAAGCAAAATATACTTGGTAAAATCTTCGAGCTTGCGTTCCGTATATCTAGGCAACCAATTTTCAACTATTTCTTGTTTTGTTTTCATAAATCACTACCTTTGAGGGGATATTTTACACTAAAAGTCTCAACAAAAGTAACAAATGTTCTCATTAAACCTCCCATCCTTCGTTCCTAAAATATCCGAAAAGAACGGAAAGCACCTAATTTTAGATCCAATACGTAAGAAATACGTGACCCTGACTCCCGAAGAATGGGTAAGACAACATTTTGTTAATTATCTTATTACTGAAAAAGGCTTTCCAAAAGAACTTATAGCCAACGAAATCAGTATAGTTCTTAACGGAACCAATAAACGATGTGATACGGTTGCTTACAACCGTTTTTTAGCCCCTGTTTTTATTGCAGAGTATAAATCCCCCACGGTAGCTATAAAACAGTCTGTAATCGACCAGATTATACGTTATAATATGGTTTTGAAGGTAAGGTACCTGGTAGTGAGCAATGGAATGCAGCATTTTTGTTGCCGGATCGATTTCGAAACCGGCAACTATACCTATCTGAATGAAATCCCAATGTACGATTCCATTATATAGAAACTACGTTTATTTTATATCCCTTAACGTAGCATCCAGAGCCATCACATAGTAAGTAAACATCCCTTGCCAGTTGATGGCAATTTCGTTGGAGGCATAAGAGGGTAAAATGTCAATATAAGCCTCGTCGGGAACTAAAGACGGATATTCGCACCCGTCCTGTTTACCGGGGTTCGGGCCTCCAACCAGAAATCCCGGAAGCGGCTCATCAATACCGTCGCTTGCTGCAAGTCTGTGATGCGGATGTAACGGCGATTTATGGCCAAATCCGGTTACATAACAATAACCTGTGGCATTTCTCCCTAATAAATAATCCATTGTATGTAATGCATTGGTCAGATAACGACGATCGTTTGTTAACCGATATGCATACAGAAATGCAATGCCCTGATTGGATGCCTTGTCTGAATTACATCCCCAGAAGAAATCTTTAGCAGATCGGCCATAGGCAGCCGCGTAGGGAGCAAGCTCTACTCCTGCCAAACAACTATCCGCATAATTAATAAGCTGCTTTCCGGCAGAATCAGACAGACTACCCATCTCCTTCTCCAACTTGTCACGGTGTCTGATTAATGACATCTGTGCCAGTCCGGATACATTGCCCCAAACAGGCAAAATAAATGATTCGGGCAGATATTGTTTTACGTAACTCGTATATTTATCGTTGCCTGTAGTTATATATAATTCTGTGGCTGCCCAGAAAAACTCATCCGTAGCAGAACGATCTTCGTATCCACCGGTTGAAACTGCCGGTTTGAAGTTCGCATTCATTTTTCTCTGATTATACAATGCATCCGGATGCTGTAAAGCCCAATTGAAAGCACGAATGGATGCCTGAAGCATTTTTTGTGAAACCTCCGGATAATCCTTTTCAAAGGGCGCAAACACCCTTGATGCTTGTGCCATTGATGCTGCAAAATCAAGTGTAGCTGTTACAGACTTTTCGATCACATAACGCGGTTGTTTGCATTCGATGGGTTTAATCATCCCTTCGAATGATGGAGTTGTTAACTTATGATACACTCCTCCATCCGACGGATCCTGCATGGAAAGCATCCATTCCAGATTCCACCAGATCTCGTCCAATAAATCGGGAGTTTGATTCGCGCTTTCCGGAATCTGAACCGAAACGCTCTGTGCATACTGTGGATAATCTTCGTACAATGAAAGCAGAATTCCCACTGTAAAACCGGAATTCACGATGTATTTGTTATAATCACCTGCATCGTACCAACCTTTGGGGGAAGAAATTAAAGATTCTGCCGGACGAACAGCTGTTGCAGCCGAAGGATGAATCCTTACCAAAGTATCCGGATGGCCTGCAGGTCTCTCCCATTTTCCAGCAAATTCAGCTTCTAAAGCCGTACCCGAACGTTGTAAATAGAAAGCCTTGAGTGATGCTTTGGACAGGGACGAAAAGAGCGAATCTTTAATTTCAAATGGCAAAGATTTACCTACTTCCGGAATTTCGATGAAATAAGTACCTATAGTGCGGAGTTGAGAGAAAGGGATTACAACGGTTTCCTTTTCCGAAAAAGCAGACAACCGGGGCTGAGAAAGCATACCCTCGTAAACTACCTTCCCTGAGTTAAACTCTTTAATATAGAACGGTCCGGAAACAACCGTATCCAGCACTGCTATTTTTTCTTGAGAAGGATAAAACCCCAACTGGTTAAACCTATATAGCTCATTTACCGGAGGATTGATTTTTGCACATGCAGTAAATAAAAGAGTAATTAATGTGCATACAGAAACATTCAAATAGTGGTTTTTCATACAAAAAATAATTAAATAAATAATTGAACATGCTGTCTGTTAATTACTCTATGAAAATAATTATACAGCAGTCTGTTCAAACAAATTCAACATTAGTAGTTTTTACAAACGTACATAATAAAGTTGAATTTCAATTATTTTAAACCATTGTTTTGTATAACAAATTTGGTTAAGATAGAATCTGACTTAGTTATATTTTTGAATTCGGCCGAGCTTGTAACCTTTCTTTCCATCACAACCGGCTTATTTTCCTTATTGTCCAAAAACAGGGCAGTAAAGAAAATGATTACAAAGAAAGATAGAATTATAGGTTTCATAATCTGTTACTGTTTTAGGGTATATATATCTGATGCTTATTAAACGTAAATTGCTGCAGGATATTACATAACTTACAAAAAAGAATTATTATTTTATATATTTGCAAATCGGAAACCTACTTTCCAAAACTAAATAACCATTTTAATAATATGAGTAGATTATTTATCCTGTTCTCAGTCTGCTTGCTTGTCTCCTGTTCCGGAGTGTACAAACAAGTATCTCCCTCAATCAAATCCAAGACCGTCGAATCTTTAAGTAAGGTAACACCGGAAAGAAAAAAGGAATTAGAAGCGTCTATCAAAAACCTTCCTGCCTCGCAACGGGAAGGAATGGCTTTTCTTATTGCCTATATGAGCAAAGCCGACCTTGATACCCTGCCTGCAGAGTTGCTTACTTCCAATGTAAAGTTGGCCTATAAAGCCAGAGAAACTTTTCCATGGGCAAAAGAGGTGCCGCTTCCTGTTTTTTACAATGAGGTACTCCCCTATGCATCTATGGATGAAACCAGAGAAGACTGGCGACCGGCATTTTACGATATGCTATATCCCCTTGTAAAAGACCTTACCGATATACACCAAGCTGTAGATACAATTAATAAATCGTTACGCGGACTGGTTAAGGTAGAATACAATACAAAACGTAAAAAGCCAAATCAGTCGCCTTCCGAATCCATGAAGATAAGCATGGCCTCATGCTCAGGGTTATCCATCCTGCTTACCGATGCGTTCAGGGCAGCAGGTATTCCATCGCGTGTAGCGGGTACTCCTCTTTGGGTATCGAAAGAAGGAAACCACAACTGGAGTGAAGTTTACATTGACGGACAATGGTATTTTACAGAATACTATCCGGATGCATTAAATAAAGGATGGTTTCTAGACCGTGCCGGAAAAGCTGATAAAAGCAATCCGATCCATTGGATCTACGCAACCTCCTACAAACACGACGGATTGGCGTTCCCAATGGTCTGGGCCCGCAGGGATTCAACCGTGGGAGGTGTAGATGTGACCGACCGCTACATCGAGCTATATCAGAAGCAGCTGGTTGAAAAGGCAAAGGGTATAGCCGTTACGATACGTATGTATAAGGCCGAGCAATGTACGCTCGATTCTGATGGCCGTGTTGCGGAAACAATTACCATAAAGAATACCAAGGGTGATACCGTTGCTTCTGGTAAAACGGCTGGTCCGACGGATGATATGAACCTATATCTTACCGTAACACTTCCAGAACCGGGAGAATATACCATTGAGTATACGACCGCCAAAGGATTACGTAAAGACGTTGTAGAAATTAAAGAACCGAAAGAAATACGGCTTTATTTCAATTAATAAGAAATTGTATAGAAGTAATATCCATCTGTGTAAACTATTTTAGGATGGATTTAGCGAAGGTGTCCGGAGTTCTAGTATGAAGGTTGATGATTGTATTATATATTACCTGCTATTTCAAAGGATTAGGGATACTATTGTTTTCATAACTACAATCTATTTATTTCATAGTTACAATCTATTCGTTTGACAATTGTTGAATGCAAGTTACCCATATGTCTACTTTGCATTCAACAATTGTCAAACGCAAAGTGAATATATGCCAAACGAATAGTTCTCCGTTATGAAAATAATAGTACATCGTATTGTATGTCCTAATTCTGTTAAGGCATCGTGTTTATTTACAGAATAGAAACGTTTAGTTTATATAAAATGGGAAGGATTACGATGTTATACTCCGCTTACAAAAAAAGGGTGACAGATGACACATGATGACAGATGGATTTAGACATCTGTCATTTTATAATTGCTTGGTATTCATTATCTTAAAGCCTAAAAATGATGGATGACAGTTGTTTTTGCAATAAATCGTTTTTATGACCCGTCCTGAAAAAAGGGAGTGATCACATGAATATATAAAAAGAGAGGACTATCAAACGATAGTCCTCTCTAAAATTATATTGTCTGGAAGCAATTATGCTCCGAAGTCGTCGAACAAGATGTTTTCTTTTGCAACACCCAGATTGTCTAACATTACTTTAACAGCATTAGACATCGGACCAGGACCACACATGTAGTATTCAATATCTTCAGGAGCTTCATGATCTTTCAAGTAATTATCATAAATAACCTGGTGGATGAAACCTACCATGCCAGTCCAGTTATCTTCAGGACGAGGTTCAGAAAGACCGATGTGGAACTTAAAGTTAGGGAATTCCTTTTCGATAGCACGGAAATCTTCTTCATAGAAAATTTCGTTCTTCGAACGGGCACCATACCAATAAGAAACTTTTCTACCTGTCTTAACAGTATTGAATAAGTGAAGCAGTTGAGCACGAAGCGGAGCCATACCAGCACCACCACCGATGTACAACATTTCATTGTTTGTTTCCAGAATGTGGAAGTCACCGTAAGGACCAGACATTGTAACCTTATCTCCCGGTTTTAATGAGAAGATATAAGAGGAAGCAATACCAGGTTTAACACCCGCTTTCCAGGTACCTGTACTTCTGTCGAAAGGAGGAGTTGCAATACGAACGTTCAATGTAATGATATTTCCTTCTGCAGGATAGTTGGCCATTGAATAGGCACGGATTGTTTCTTCTTCGTTCTTGCAAGTAAGTGGCCACAACTTAAATTTGTCCCATTCCGATTTGAAACGATCATCGATATCCATATCCGAATATTTGATGTCGAATTTAGGAATTACAATCTGAGCATAGCTACCAGGTTTGAAGTTAAGCTTCTCTCCTTCCGGTAGTTTAACAACAAATTCCTTGATAAATGAAGCCACGTTGTTGTTTGATACAACTTCGCATTCCCACGATTTTACACCAAATACCTCTTCAGGTACACGAATAACCATATCTTCTTTCACTTTGGTCTGACAACCCAAGCGCCAGTGATCTTTAATTTGTTTACGAGAAAAGAATCCAACTTCGGTAGGTAAAATATTACCACCACCTTCTTCAACCTGACAACGGCATTGTCCGCAGCTACCACTTCCGCCACAAGCAGAAGAAAGATAGATTCCCTGAGCCTGCAATGTGCCTAAAACAGTACCGCCAATAGGAGCTTCAAACTCTTTTTCGCCATTAACAACCACCTTGATATTTCCGGATGGGACTAATTTTGTTTTAGCGTATAACAATGCAATTACAAGGACCAATGTAATCAATAAGAAAACAATGGCACTGATAGCGATTGTTAATCCGCCCGACATTAATAAAGTCATCTTACTATTTCGTTTTATCGAGTTAATACTTAAATTTTAATCCCTGAGAAACTCATGAAGGCAATACCCATCAAACCTGTAATAATGAAGGTTATTCCTAATCCCTTTAGAGGTTTGGGTACGTCGGAGTATTGCAGTTTTTCGCGTATGGCTGCCATACCTACAATTGCCAACAGCCATCCAATACCTGAACCAAAACCATAAGCTGTCGCAATGCCTACATTTGGGAATGCTTTCTGTTGCATAAATAAAGATCCACCTAATATTGCACAGTTTACAGCAATAAGAGGTAGAAATATTCCTAATGAGGCATATAACGAAGGAGCATACTTCTCTACAACCATCTCAACAAGTTGTACAAAAGAAGCAATAACTGCGATAAATATAATTAATGAAAGAAAACTTAAATTAATTGAGCCAAAATCTGCCCCTAACCAAGATAGAGCTCCTTCTTTCAAAACATAATTTTCGAGCATGTAATTGATTGGTAAGGTACACACCAATACAAATGTTACTGCTATACCTAATCCTAAAGCGGTTTTTACATTCTTTGAAACAGCCAAATATGAACACATGCCTAAATAATAAGCAAAGATCATATTGTCAACAAAGATAGCCCGGAGGATTGTACTTAATAATTGTTCCATTCTATTCCTGTTTTTGAGTTAGAATTAATTTTCCTGAAGGTCCTTGTTTCTGGAACGATGAACCCAAATAATTACGGCAACGGTAATAAGAGCCATTGGAGGCAAAATCATCAATCCGTTGTTAACGTATCCAAAATCGTAAACGGCCTGTGGTATAACATGATAGCCGAAAAGAGTACCAGAACCAAGTAATTCGCGGAAGAAACCAACGATTACAAGAATTATACCATATCCCAAGCCATTACCAACTCCATCAAGAAAAGACTCCCATGGTCCGTTACCTAAAGCAAAAGCTTCGATACGTCCCATCAAAATACAGTTCGTAATAATAAGTCCCACAAAAACAGAAAGCTGTTTATTTACATCATACGCAAACGCTTTTAGAACCTCACTTACAATGGTAACCAATGCAGCGATAACTACAAGTTGAACTATTATTCGGATTCTGTTAGGGATTGTATTACGAAGCAAAGAGATTATTACATTTGCAAAAGCAACTACAGCAGTTACTGAAATAGCCATTACAAGCGAAGGTTCTAGCTTGGATGTTACTGCCAATGCTGAGCAAATACCAAGCATCTGAACCACAACAGGATTGTTCTTACTCAGCGGGCCGAGTAATATTTGCTTATTTTTATTAGTTAATATTCCCATTTCCTTACTGTTTTTGTGAGGTTAAAAACTTAATATACCCACCCATACTAGTTAGAATCATTTGATTTACACCCTGGCTTGTAATCGTTCCGCCAGAGATTCCATCAACGTAATCTTGTCCTTCTGCAGTTTTTCCGGGTTTTACAATCGCAATGGATTTAAATTCTCCAGCTTCATTAAATAACTTCTTATCGTAAAATTCTTTGCTAAAGAAAGATTGAGTTATTTCTGCTCCCAGACCCGGAGTTTCTCCCTGATGACTAAAGTCTGCGCCATACACTGTGCTTTTATCTTCATTAACAGACATATATCCCCAAAGTGGTCCCCAAAGACCGGCGCCACTCATTGCCATGATATATTTAGTTTCTCCATCAATAGATGCAACAAATACAGGTAAAGCTTCTTTTGAAGCAAAAGCTTTCACGTAATCGGTTGAAAAAGCGTCTCCTTCAACTTGTTTGCCATTTTCATCTACAAGATAAGACTCCTTGATAAGACTCTTAAACGTTGCTTCAGCATCTGCCGCAGTAGTTTGAACGCGTACAGAACGAAGAATCTGCATCATTTTATCTATATCTTCATTTTTCTTTTGGTAGCTTCTGAGCGATTGTGATGTAAGGGCTAACCCTAACGCAACAAGTATCACCATTACAGAAGCGTATACTATAGTATATAAATTACTATCTCTATTCATATTACTGTATTTTTATAGATTTACTTTGTTGCTCGCTTCAAACGACGCTTAATATTAGAATCAACTACGTAAAAGTCGATTAGAGGAGCAAATACATTTAATAAAAGAATTGCCAACATCATTCCCTCTGGATAACCGGGATTCAATACGCGAATAAAAATCGCCATGAAACCAATTAAGAAACCATAAATGTACTTGCCTGTTTCTGTTCTTGCTGAAGTAACAGGATCGGTAGCCATAAACACAGCTCCGAAAGCAAATCCTCCTAATAAAAGGTGGTCTAATGGAGATACATTCATTGCAGCGGTAGTTCCGATAAGGTTAAAGATAGCAGCCATAAATGCACCACCAACAAATACTGAAAGAATTGTTTTCCAACTTCCAATACCTGTCCAAATCAGTATTACTGCACCAAGAAGGATGGCTAAAACAGATGTTTCACCAATTGACCCGGGAATCAGGCCCAGAAACATATCGAATGAAGATAATGAATTTCCAAGAATACCTGTCATATGTGCATCAGACGTAGTTGCTGTTGCTACTTGTCCCAGTGGTGTGGCTCCAGAAAATCCGTCAATTATATTTCCTGCACCAAGGCCAAAAGTACTATCGGTACGTACAAATACTTTTTCTCCAGACATTGCAGCCGGATATGCAAAAAATAAAAATGCACGTGTAACAAGAGCTACATTAAAGATGTTATAACCTGTTCCTCCAAATACTTCCTTTGCAAAAACAACCGCAAATGCTGTAGCAACTGCAATCATCCAAAGAGGTGTGTCGATGGGAACAATCATCGGTATAAGCATACCTGAAACAAGGAATCCTTCCTGTATTTCGTGTCCTTTAACCTGGGCAATGGCAAATTCGATGCCAAGGCCAACTACATACGATACTATAATTTTAGGCAATACAGCCAGAAATCCAAAAATAAATGTCATGATAAATCCCGGATCTGCACCAATCGCAAGATTGTGCTGGTATCCGATATTATACATACCAAAAAGCAAAGCAGGCATCAAAGCGAGAATAACCACTGTCATGGTACGCTTTGAATCCACACTATCGTGAATGTGCACTCCGGATTTTGAAGTATGGTTAGGAACGAATAAGAACGTTTCAAAACCTTCAAATACAGAATGGAACATCGCCAGCTTTCCGCCCTTCTCAAAGTTAGGCTTAATCGTGTTGAGATAATTCCTTAACGCTTTCAATGTATTCAATTTTTAATGTTGTTAAATCATTTCCTTGTGTAACATATCTAATCCTTCGCGAACAATTTTTTGAAGTTCTATCTTAGAAGTGTCTACAAACTCACAAAGAGCAAAATCTTCAGGTGCGACTTCATAAATACCCAGATTTTCCATCTTGTCGATATCGAAGGCAATAATTGCCTTGATCAGATACTCGGGTAAGATGTCCATCGGAAATACTTTATCGTACTCGTTAGACATAATCATAGCTCTCTTTCCACCTCTGATACGGGCATCAATGATATACTCTTTATTTTTTCCACCAAGTAACCAAGAAAAGTAAGTGCGGCTTGCACTAAATTTATCTAGTCCAGGTGTAGCCCATCCAAAGAATTCATCGTTGTCATCTCCTTCCGGAATTACAGTAATCTGATTGTCGTATGCTCCCAGATAGTCGGTTTTAGAAACTTTAGTTCCAACCAATACATTTCCGCTGATAATACGGATGTGATTGTTCGATAATATTTTATTACCAACAATACTTTCGATAGTACAACCCGCGATCGCTTTAACATATCCTCTTTCAGTTGTTTCAGAACCAGTTATGGCAACAAGTCTGGAGAAATCGGCAATTCCTTTGTTAAACAAACGGCCAATCAGAATGACATCCGTAGGTAAAACAGTCCAAACCACTTCTCCTTTATTTACTGGCTTAACATTGTTTATCTGCACCCCTACGTTTCCTGCCGGATGCGGGCCTTCAACTTCAATTACTTCTACGTTTTTTGCAACAACAGAAGAACCTTTTCGTACACCCAGGTATACTTTGCCCACAGTAAGTTTTGCCAGTGCATCTAATCCTGTCTGAAAATCAGTTTCCTGACCTTTCAGAATAAAATCAAAATTAGGAGCTAATGGAGCTGAGAAGAATGATGAAACAAAAATGTCGCGTGGCGAATCGGAGGGCGAAGCCACGATATCGTAAGGGCGTTGCTTAATAAAGGGCCAGATTCCTGCTTGCAGGATAGACTCCTTTATCGCTTCTGCATTTAAAGAAGCAACATTTTTTTTGCCAAACTCTTCATACTCAATCTGCGCATCCGCTGTTACCACGATGCTAAGCAGTTTGCGTTTTTCTCCTCTGTTAACGGCTGTAACTTCACCACTAACAGGCGAAACAAACTTGATTTCGGGGCGGTTCTTATCAATTATCAATACAGAACCGGCTTTGACTTTGTCTCCTACTTTAGCAACAACTTTCGGGAAAATACCGTTAAAATGGTCGGGAATAATAGCATAGCTATTTGATTTTCCGACGGTTAACAATACTTCCGAAGCTTTACCTTTCAGATTAATGTCTAAACCCTTTTTAATCTTTATCACATTTGCCATGATACAAGTAAAATTGTTTATGTGTAATTTCCCGCAAAAGTAAATAAATTTTTTATGCTTTATAGCAGGAAAGTAGAAATAAATAGAGAAATAATTCCATAATTTTGCACCCAGTTAGAACGTGACTTTAGGGTTTCTTTAAAACATAATTTAAAATGAAACGATTCGAATTATTTGTACTGATTTTAAGCTTTTTATTTGTAACGGGCAATTGTCAGGAAACTTATTGCACGGAGGTTAAACATAAACAAATAAAAACGTTGCAGGTTAAAGTTCAAGGCGAAACTTTTTCCGCTCCTGTAATAGAGTTGAATAGCGGAAAGGTTATCGAAATTAATTTCGATGCTTTAAGTCACGGCTATGGAAGGTATGCGTACACTATTACCCATTGCAATGCGGACTGGACTCCTTCTGTCCTATCATCGCTGGAATATATGAGCGGCTTTCAGAATTTATCCATCGATGATTTTGCCAATTCGCTTAACACAACTACTTTCTACACCAATTACAGGTTGTTTTTGCCGAACAACGACATCAAATTCAAGGTTTCCGGAAACTATGTTGTAAAGGTTTATAATGAAGACCGGCTAAAGGATATTGTTTTTACTGCTTGCTTTTCTATTGTAGAGCCAAAAGTGAACGTTGCTGCGACTGTAAGTTCGAATACAGACATCGACGTTAATAAGGAGCATCAGCAGATTGGTTTTGAAATTGTACATCCAAATTATGAAATCACAGCTCCTCAGTCTGATTTGAAAGTACAGATTTATCAGAACAACAGATATGACAATATGGTGAAAAACATCCAACCATTAACCATAGCTAAAGATCGTATTATTTATCAGTTTAATAGGGATTTAATATTTGAAGCTGGTAACGAATATAGAAGAATTGAATTTTTAAGTAATAAATACAATGGTATGGGGGTACAGCGGATTCAGTTCCATCGCCCCTATTATCATATTGATCTCTATCAGGATAGAGTGCGTAGCGATAAACCTTACTTATACGATCAGGATCAAAACGGACAATACGTTATACGAAGTTCGCAGGTTGAAGATCCGGATACCGAGGCCGATTATTATATTGTACACTTCTCTCTGGCTTCAAAACCAATTGTTAATGGGAATATACATATCTCGGGAAATTTGTTTAATAATGTATTGAACGAAAATAGCCGTATGGAGTATAATGAAGATGCCCGACAATACGAAAAATCGGTTCTATTAAAGCAAGGAACCTATAATTATCAGTATCTTTTTGTTCCAGACGGACAGCAAAAAGGAGAAACAGCTCCTGTTGAAGGCAACTTCAGTCAGACGTCTAATGAATACCGAATTATGGTTTACCACAGGCCTTTTGGCTCCAAGTTCGATAAATTGATTGCCGTAAAAAGGATTAACTTTCCGGAATAATCAGAAAAAAAGGAATGTAACTGGTACACACCAGAAACATTCCTTTTTTTTATAGCTTAGATGCTAACGAATCAGATTCTTTCGTTGATAGGAACATACGGACGTTCTTCCAATACATTCTTATAAGCCGGACGAATAATACGTTTCCCTTCAAAATTTAGCTCTTCGATTCGGTGTGCCGTCCATCCTACAATACGAGACATTGCAAAGAGTGGCGTGTATATTTCCTGAGGCAGACCTATCATTTCGTATACGAACCCAGAATAGAAATCTACGTTAGATGAAACTCGTTTGCCTGATTTGTTTCCTTTAAAATTAGAGAATGTTTCAATAGCTCTGTCCTCCAGTAATTCCAAGAAAGCAAACTCCTCTTCGCGGCCTTTTTCTTTAGCAAGATCCCTTGCCAGCTCTTTAAGCAGTATAGCACGGGGGTCTGAAATTGTATAAACAGCATGGCCGATACCGTATATCAAACCCGATTTATCGTATACTTCCTTACGGAGCATACAGTTGAAATATTTATCTATTTCCTTAACGCTTTTCCAGTCACCGATATTCTCTTTCAGATGATTAAACATGTCTACAACCTGTAGATTGGCGCCACCGTGAAGCGGTCCCTTCAAAGACCCTATACCTGCAGCAATCGCCGAGTAGGTATCTGTGCCTGTAGAACTTGTTACGCGTACTGTAAATGTAGAGTTGTTACCTCCTCCGTGTTCCGCCTGTAAAACCAACAATAAATCTAATGTGCGTGCCTCTAGCTCTGTATAATCCTTTTTAAGCATAAACAAGAAGTTTTCTGCTATGGAAAGATTTTCTTTCGGGTGACGGATGTGCAATGATCTTCCTTGAGTACTATGTCTGAAGATATTATATGCATAAGCAATAATCGTGGGGAACTTTGAAATCAGCTGGATAGACTGACGCATCAGATTGTCTCTGGATGTATCGTCAGGGTTTGGATCGAATGTGTACATTTCCAATACACTCCGGGCAAGGATGTTCATAATGTTCTGTCCTTCAAGATCCAGAATATTCATCGTTGTTTTTTGCTCGAGAGGCATATTTTCATTAATTAATTCAAGAAAAGCATCTAGCTCTTCTTTATCCGGCAGATTGCCCGATAACAACAAATAGGCTACCTCTTCGAACCCGAAGCGTTTATCAGCTATCAATCCGTGAACAATATCTTCAACGTCAAGTCCGCGATAAAATAATTTACCAGGAATGGCTTTTAAGCCTCCTTCCGGCATACGTTCGTAACCAACTACATTCCCGATTTTCGTAAGTCCCACAAGAACACCCGATCCGTCTTCGTTTCTTAGTCCTCGTTTAACGTTGAATTGAGTAAATAACTCATTTTCAATCTTACATGACGACTTTATAGTTTCTGATAGCTTGTAGATAATATATTCCTTTTTCATGTCTCACATATTTATTTGTTGGTTGATACAATTACGAAATTCAGTTGTTGAAAGAGTTTTCCCTTTATCCATAAATCGGGCAAGATCGTGTGTTGCTTCGCCTTTTTCAAAAGCTGATTCCATAGCATCAACAATTAATTTGGCAGCTTCGTTCCAGCCGATGTACTCTAAAAGCATAACGGACGATAATAACAAAGAGGATGGATTAACCACGTTCTTACCAGCAATACCCGGAGCTGTTCCATGGGTGGCTTCAAAAATGGCATGTCCTGTCTGATAATTGATATTTGCTCCCGGAGCTATGCCGATTCCTCCAACCATAGCAGCAAGCTGATCGGATATATAATCTCCATTAAGATTCAGCGTAGCGATTACCGAATACTCCTCCGGAATAAGCAGCGTGTTCTGCAAAAAGGCATCGGCAATAACATCTTTAATGATTACCCTACCCTCTTTTACGGCATTTTCTAACGCTTTGTTTGCGGCAGCTTCTCCCTCGTTCTTTTTAATAGTATCATATTGAGGCATTGTAAACGTTTGTGCTGCAAATTCATTTTCAGCAACAGCATATCCCCATAATTTAAATCCACCTTCTGTAAACTTCATGATATTGCCCTTGTGGACAAGCGTTACACTTGGTAATTTATTTGTGATTGCAAATTCGATTGCCGAACGTACCAATCGCTGTGTTCCTTCAACGGAAACCGGTTTAACACCAAAAGAAGATGTCTCAGGGAAACGGACTTTCTTTACGCCCATCTCCTCTGTAAGGAATTTAAGGAATTTTGCTGCTTCGGGAGTTCCTTGCTGCCATTCGATTCCGGCATAGATATCTTCCGTATTTTCACGGAAAATAAACATATCTACCTTCTGAGGTTCTTTAACCGGAGATACGACCCCTTTAAACCATCGAACCGGACGAAGACATACATACAGATCCAGTTCTTGTCTTAAAGCAACATTCAGCGAACGAATACCTCCTCCGATAGGAGTAGTAAGCGGACCTTTTATACCCACTAAATATTCTCTGAATGCCTCCATTGTATCCTCTGGAAGCCAATTCCCGGTAAGATTAAAGGCCTTCTCTCCTGCCAGAACTTCCTTCCAAAGGATTTCCCGCTTTCCATTATAGGCTTTTTTTATGGCACTATTTACAATAGACTGGCAAACCGGGGTTATTTCTGCACCAACACCATCTCCTTCTATAAAAGGGATCGTAACTTTATCCGGCACCAACAGCTTGTCGTTTTGTTTTGTAATCTTATTCATTATTCTTTTATTTTGTAACGTTTAGTGCTGAACCTGCTTTAAACCATTCTATTTGCATTTCATTATAAGTATGAACTACTTCAAAGGATTCTTGTGTACCATCTGCGTGATAAAGGATGGCTGTTAGATTCTTATTAGGAGCAAACGAGCGCAAGCCTACAATTGAAATATGATCGTTTTCTCTTATTTTATCGTAATCCGACTTATTGTTAAACGTTACTGCCAGCATACCTTGTTTCTTTAAATTGGTTTCATGGATGCGGGCAAACGATTTTGCCAAAATTACTTTCACATTCAAGAAACGAGGCTCCATTGCAGCGTGTTCTCTGGAAGAACCTTCTCCATAATTTTCTTCAGCAACAACAATGGATGATATTCCTTTGGCTTTGTATTGCTTGGCAACGGATGACACAGCTTCGTATCCACCGTTAAGCTGATTCAAGACTGCATTTGTCTTTCCGTTAAAAGCGTTGACAGCTCCCATTAACATATTATCGGAAATATTCTCTAAATGACCTCTGAAGCGTAGCCAGGGACCAGCCATCGAAATATGGTCTGTTGTACATTTTCCTTCAGCTTTAATGAGTAGCGGCATTTCCAACAGATCGTTTCCGTCCCAGGAAGCAAAAGGTTTAAGAACTTGCAGACGGGCAGATTCAGGATTGATCTTAATCTCAGTTTTCTTTTCTCCCGGAGCTATATAACCATTATCTTCTACAGCAAAGCCATTTGGCGGAAAGTCGGTACCCTTGGGTTCCTGAAGCATAATTTGTTCGCCGGCCTCATTTACGAGAGTATCTGTAAGCGGATTGAAACAGAGATCTCCTGCAATAGTTAAAGCCATTGTAAGTTCCGGGGAAGCTACAAACGCATGCGTATTCGGATTTCCGTCAGCTCTTTTGGCAAAATTCCGGTTAAATGAAGTTACTATCGAGTTCTTCCGTGTGTTGTCGTCTGTATGTCTTTTCCATTGACCGATACATGGTCCACAGGCATTAGCCATTATTACAGCACCTATATTCTCGAATGAAGCTAGAAGCCCGTCTCTGTCGGCAGTATATCTGATCTGTTCCGATCCCGGGTTGATGATCAGCGGAGCTGCAACTTTTAATTTATCGCTGTAAGCCTGACGGGCAATAGAGGCTGCTCTGCTTAAATCTTGATATGAAGAGTTTGTACACGAGCCGATCAGCCCCACTTCCATTTTGCGTGGATAACCATTTTCCTTTACTTTTGCAGCAAATTCAGAAATCGGAGTGGCTGCATCGGGAGTAAAAGGACCATTAATATGTGGTTCTAATGCAGAAAGATCAATTTCGATTACCCTGTCGTAATACTCTTCGGGATTTTCAATTACTTCCGGATCAGGTTTAAGATAAGATTCAATAGCATCTGCCATTAGGGCAATTTCTTCTCGGTTGGTAGCCTTTAAATAGGCTGACATCTGATTATCATAAGGGAAAAGAGATGTTGTTGCTCCAACCTCTGCTCCCATATTGCAAATTGTCGCTTTTCCAGTAGCAGAAATAGAAGCTGTACCTTCGCCAAAATACTCTATAATAGCATTTGTTCCTCCTTTAACAGTAAGAATCCCTGCTAATTTAAGGATTACATCTTTAGGAGACGCCCATCCGTTTAGTCTTCCTGTAAGTTTTACGCCAATTAGTTTTGGCATCTTTAACTCCCATTCCATACCAGTCATAACGTCTACAGCGTCGGCTCCACCCACACCAATAGCAACCATACCAAGTCCTCCGGCATTAGGGGTATGGGAATCCGTTCCTACCATCATTCCTCCGGGAAAAGCATAATTTTCCAAAACAACCTGATGAATAATACCAGCACCCGGTTTCCAAAAACCTATTCCGAAATTTGCGGAAACACTGCTAAGAAAGTCGTAAACCTCTTTATTGCTTTCGTTTGCAGTATTCATATCCGTTTTTGCACCCATGTCTGCTTGTATCAGGTGATCGCAGTGAACTGTTGCAGGAACAGCAGATTTGTCTTTACCTGCGTTCATAAACTGCAGCAAGGCCATTTGAGCTGTCGCATCCTGCATTGCAACACGATCTGGTCGGAAATTTACGTAATCAATACCTCGTTTAAAACTCTTTAAATCCTCTTGATTGAAAAGATGCGCATATAAGATTTTTTCGGCAAGCGTCATAGATTTACCAACGCTTTGTTTAGAACGCTCTACCCTGCTCCCAAAAGAGGCGTAGAATTTTTTTAGCATTTCAATATCAAATATCATATCGTAACAATTTATATAATTTATTTTTTTCAACCGGGAATTGATTGTTAAGCATCATGTTATCTTTTCTACCTCTATAAAACTGCAAGAACTGCTATTTTGTTCTGAAAATGGACTATTTTATTAGAATTATTTATAACAATAATCGCTTTGGCAACTATTTGTAATCATTAGTACTTGATTATGAATGAAAAGCATTTTTTTGAGCGGAAATAAAATTATCTATAGTAATTATATGTACTCATAATAATAGAATAAAATGGCCATATGGTATATTAATATGTGATTTAAGTATAAGATTCGTTGTTTTTATCCTTTTGATCAGGATCATTTATTTTAAAATACAATTTTTGTTTTCAATTGACATTATTTATAGCCTTTATTTTGTCGAAATATTATATATTAATTATTAAAAAATAATATTTTCAATAAAATTTGCTAGTTTGTGCTAAACTAGTAAGTAAAATAAGAATAAATTGTATATTTGCAGTTCAAATATGATTTAAATGATATTAAAACCAACTCTTTCACCTATAACTGAACTCCAAAATCAATTTGAATTATTGCAAAAGGAGTACAATTATGAAAAGGAAGCGTACAAAAAGCAAACAGAACAAGTTGGTATTTGGAAAAAAAAGCAACAGGGACTTTGTTGGTATCCTGTTATTACCGAAAAAAGTTATTTTAATTCATTAAATCAGTTTGTGGTTGAGGTTGTGAGAACCGATGATAAAGAGATAGAACATTCTTTTGAATATGGGAGACCGGTGTGTTTCTTTCGTGTAGGAGGTGAAGGTTCTATTCATTATTTTAATTGGTCGGTTCAAATAAGTTATGTACAGGATGATAAAATGGTGGTTATTTTACCAAATCCGGAAGCATTGATTGAACTTCAGCACGCAAATACATTTGGAGTGCAACTTTATTTTGATGAAACAAGTTATAAAGCTATGTTTGCAGCCATTACTTCGGTAATGAATGCTAAAAATAACAGGTTGGCACATTTGAGGGATGTTTTGCTTGGAAAAAATGCTGCGATGGAGAGGCATTTGATGCCAATTCGTTTTCCATGGCTTAACTCAACTCAGGAAGAGGCTATAAACAAGGTGCTTCGGGCAAAAGATGTTGCTGTTGTACATGGACCTCCGGGTACAGGAAAGACAACAACTCTGGAAGAGGCAATTTGTGAAACTTTGCAGCGCGAAAATCAGGTATTAGTTTGCGCACAAAGTAATACAGCGTTGGATTGGATTGCAGAGAAACTTGTAGACCGGGGTATTTCGGTTTTAAGGATTGGTAATCCAACCCGGGTAAATGATAAGATGCTTTCATTTACTTATGAGCGACGTTTTGAAGCTCATCCGGATTATCCAGAATTATGGAGCATAAGAAAAGCAATTCGAGATATGCAACGCTCCATGAGGAGGAAAAATCAGGATGAACGTGAAACGATACGAAACAGGATGTCTCGTTTGCGATTCAGGGCAACTGAGCTGGAATTAGCAATTGATGCCTCGCTGTTTGATCAGGCGCGCGTTGTAGCAAGCACACTCATCGGAGCATCGAACAGAGTGTTGGAAAGTCATCGATTTACATCGTTGTTTATCGATGAGGCTGCTCAAGCACTAGAAGCTGCATGCTGGGTTGCGATTAATAAGGCTGATCGTGTGGTTTTTGCCGGAGATCATTTTCAGCTTCCTCCAACGATTAAGTGTTTGGAAGCTGCGAAAGGAGGATTAAGTGAAACCTTGATGCAAAAAGTTGCAACAAGGAAGCCGTTAGCTGTGAGTTTGCTTAAAATCCAGTACAGAATGCACGATGACATTATGGGTTTCCCTTCTGCATGGTTCTACAATGATGAATTGATTGCTGCAGCAGAAGTTAAAAATCGTGGAATTCTGGCATATGATACGCCTTTAGTATGGATTAATACAGACGATAGTGATAGTTCTGAAGCTCAGCTTGAGGGCTCACTAAGTAAAATTAATAAGACTGAAGCAAATGTTTTGATTGAGACGTTACATGAGTATATTGAAAAAATAGGAAAAGAACGGATTTTAGATGAAAAGATAGATTTCGGACTTATATCACCCTATAAAGCGCAGATTCAATACATTCGTTCTCTAATCAAGAAAGATGGATATTTTAAGCCATTCAAAAAATTAATCACTGTTCATACAGTGGATGGTTTTCAAGGTCAGGAACGAGATGTGATAGTAATAAGTCTGGTCAGATCTAATAATGAGGGTCAGATTGGTTTTTTACAGGATCTTCGTCGAATGAATGTGGCGATTACAAGGGCAAGGATGAAGCTTATTATTTTAGGTAATGCTTCAACACTTACAAAACATTCTTTTTATAAAGAATTGTTTGATTATATTAAGAAGAAAGGAAAAATAATTTCAGTTTGTACAGAAGAAATATCCTAGGAAAATAGAGCTATTTCTATTTATAGATTATTTTTTTTAATAATTGATGGAACAATCTGTGCAATATGTATGTTATAGTTACAAAAGATACACTATTAATAATTTGGTTTAGAAAACAGTTAGAAGAATATGGAAAATTTAAAAGAATCTGCAGAATTAGCTGCTGGGAAATTGGATCCGAAAGCAGAAGTTGTTGTTATTTGCAAAATGTTGAAAGCACGTAGAAAAGATATGGGCTTGAATCAGAAGCAATTTGCTGAACTCCTAGGAGTTAAGCCGGAATATATTTCAAGAATTGAAGCCGGAAAAGTTGACCTTCAGCTTTCAACGCTTATCAGACTTTCAAGAGGTTTGAAATTGCAACTTGTAATTAGTCCCGTAGAAGGAGTATAAATTTATTTTATAATCCCATTAACCCCATAAAAGAGCTCGAAAGACTTCTTTTATGGGGTTTTTATTTAAAAATGAAATTGAATACAGGAATAGTGATTAACTTAAGTGAGTTTCAGAAATAAGTTTTATTTTTGTAATAAAAACAAATATACCCCATGAAGTATAAACTATTGGTCCTCGATATTGATGGAACGCTTACAAATACAAAAAAAGAAATAACAGACCGGACGAAATCGGCTCTTATTAAAGCTCAGGAATTAGGTATAAAATTGGTTCTTGCTTCGGGGAGACCCACATATGGTATCAGGCCTCTAGCCGAAGAATTAAGGCTTTCTGAATTTGGTGGATATATTCTCTCATTTAATGGAGGGTGCATTGTAGAGTGTGCAACCGACCAGATTACACATGAGAAAAGATTAAATAAAAATATACTCCCCCACTTTCAACAAATAGCAAAGAAAAAGAATTTTGCGCTGGTTTCTTTCGATGAATCATCAATTATTACTGAGACACCCGACAATGAATATGTTCAAAAAGAGGCATTTCTGAATAAAATGCCTGTTCGACAGGTAGATGATTTCTTGGAGGCTATGAATTTTTCTCCGTCAAAATGTCTTATGATGGGAGAACCTACCCGCCTGGCTTTGCTTGAAAAAGAAATGCACAACACCTACGGTGGACAAATTGGGGTATATAGATCTGAGCCTTATTTCCTTGAATTAGTTCCACTAAATACAGATAAGGCCAAATCGTTGGATATGCTCGTCAAGGACCTTAAGATTACAAAAAATGAGGTAATCGCGGTTGGTGATGGATTTAATGATCTTTCAATGATAGAATATGCCGGTCTTGGCGTAGCAATGGCAAACGCTCAGGAGCCGGTTAAAGCTTGTGCAGATTATGTTACTTTGTCGAATGATGAAGATGGAGTTGCACATTTAATAGAGAAATATATTTTCTCCGCATTCATCGGACTCAGCACATCGTTGGATAAGATTAATGATAATCTGAAGGATACGCTGATGCATTCATTAGGAATGAAATTTACCGTTGCAGAAGAGGATCATGTGGAAGCTATTATGCCTGTGGATATAAGAACACGTCAGCCATTTGGAATACTTCACGGAGGAGCTACGCTTGCATTAGCGGAAACTGTTGCCGGTTTTGGGTCCAACTTGTTATGTAATGAGGGCGAGTTTGTTGTGGGAATGCAGGTAAGTGGAAATCATATTTCTTCTGCAAGAGAAGGAGATACAGTTACAGCTATTGCCAAAGTTATTCACAAAGGACGGTCAACTCACATTTGGAATGTAGATGTAGTTTCCTCAATGGGGAAATTAATCTCAAGTATCAGGGTGATGAACAGCATTTTAAAGAAGAGATGATTCCTAGTGAAGTAACTAACTTTAGTGGTATCGACTCCCTAATACATCAACAACGTAGTTTCGCATTATATCTCTTGCCGGGAAATAATGAACCTACCCTTGTTTTACAGGAAGGTGGTGATATGGGGCAATTAAAGTCGTATACAGAATTAAACGACAAAAAAGGATTTGTTCTGGCTCCATTCTGCTTGAATGAATCACATCCGATAGTATTGATTCGTGCTGATATTGTGTCTGTTGGTTGGAAATCAATAGCTGGAGTAACATCGTTTCAGTCATCTGCTTGCAGTGCAAATAAAGAAACAGTATTTATGCTGGATAAAGAAGATTTGTATTATGCTTATAATAAATCTTTTAATGTCTTTATTAAACCATTGCGAGAAGGCATATTTGAAAAGTTGGTATTGTCTAGAAAGGTTAATATAAAGAAAACGAGTGAATTCTCGCCGGCAAAAGCATTTTACAATGCTTGCAGACGCTATAAAAGAGCTTTTGTATACCTATGTCATTCTCCTCAAAGTGGAACCTGGTTAGGTAGTACACCTGAATTACTATTGTCTGGGCAATTGGGTCACTGGAATACTGTTGCACTTGCTGGAACACAGCCTTTGATCGGGAACAACTTACCCGACAGTTGGAATGATAAAAACAGAAAAGAACAGGCCCTGGTTGCTGATTATATTAAAAGTCAGTTGGCTTCGGCTAATATTGATGTACTTGAAGATGGTCCATTTACTGTCCAGGCAGGTGATTTAGCTCATTTAAAAACAGAATTCAGATTTGAAACGGCAGATAGAAGATGTTTAGGTAATTTGGTTGAACTTCTTCATCCTACGCCAGCTATTTGTGGATTACCCCGAAAGGAAGCTCTTCAATTCATCAAAGAAAATGAAGGATACGACAGAAGTTATTACTCCGGATTCATCGGAATGATTGATGCAGATGGGCGGAATGATATATACGTCAACCTTCGATGCATGAATATAGGGGAAAATGATCTGACGCTTTTTGCCGGAGGCGGTCTCTTGGATTCGTCGGATGTTGATCAGGAATGGGAAGAGACGAATGATAAATTACAAACCATGTTGGCTATTTTAAAATAAACTTTTATGTACTCATCAAAGAAAAATGTATTGTTACTGGCATCCATGCTCGAAGCATATTCAATTCGTGAGGTGGTACTATGCCCTGGTTCCAGAAATGCCCCTTTGATTCAAACATTTTCCCAGAATCCATTTTTTCGTTGTTACACAGTTGTGGACGAACGAAGTGCCGGATTTTTTGCATTGGGACTGGCTCAGAAAATTCAACAACCAGTTGCCGTGTGTTGTACATCGGGAACGGCATTGCTGAATCTTGGACCTGCTGTTGCAGAAGCGTATTATCAACAAATCCCTTTGCTGGTTATTTCGGCCGACAGACCTCAATCATGGATCGGGCAAATGGATGGGCAAACTCTTCCGCAACCTGGTGTTTTTAATTCACTTGTAAAGCAATCAATACAACTTTTAGAGCCCGATTCGGAAGAAGATGAGTGGTACTGTAAACGAATGATCCATGATGCTATATTTCAATTAATGAATCGTCTTCCCGGACCATCTCATATAAATATACCATTATCAGAACCTTTATTCGATTTTTCAGTAACAGAGTTACCAAAGAATAAGCCGATACTAAGGAATCCGGTTGATTATTCTCTAAATAACAGTGCCTTATTGGATGAATGGAACCTGTCTACAAAGAAAATGATTCTGATAGGTCAGTTGCCTCCATTTAATGGATTGGAAAAAGCGCTTGAAAGTATTGCTGAAAAGTTTGATTGTGTTATTCTGGCCGAACATACGGCTAACATTCGTTCTTCAAAAGTAATTTATAACTTTGATGCCATTATTTATCAATTATTAAACGAAGAAATTGCATGTTTTTCTCCCGATTTACTAATTACCTTAGGAGGTCATGTCGTTTCGAAAAGAATTAAGAAATTCTTGAGAAGCTGTAAACC
>NZ_JBFWMI010000009.1:0-58847 GCF_050251695.1 Macellibacteroides sp. | reverse complement strand
TGCTTCGCAATGTGTACCTGCCCTCTTTCGAGGCGGCAGCCAAAGCCGGAGCAGCTACCTATATGACCTCCTTTAACGACAACGACGGCATCCCTGCCTCGGGCAACGGTTATATCCTGAAGGATGTGCTGCGCAAGGAGTGGGGCTTCGACGGCTTTGTGGTATCGGACTGGGCTTCGGTAGGGGAGATGATCGCCCACGGCTTCTGTGCCGACGGGAAGGAAGCGGCGCTTAAGGCTGTGAATGCGGGTGTCGACATGGAGATGGTAAGCTACCATTACGTGAACCACCTGAAGGAGCTGATCTCGGAAGGCAAGGTGAAGGAGGAGACGATCGACAATGCGGTACGTAACATCCTGCGCGTGAAATTCCGTCTCGGGTTGTTTGAGAATCCGTATGTGGATGAGAGCAAGGGAGAGGTGCTTTACGCAGCTTCACACTTGGAAGCCGCTAAGGAGGCCGCCATCGAGTCGGCCGTACTTCTAAAGAACGAAGGTTCGGTATTACCTCTGGGAGAATCCGTGAAGACCATCGCCGTAATCGGACCGATGGCGGATGCACCGCACGACCAGATGGGTACGTGGGTGTTCGACGGGGATAAGAACTATACCCAAACACCCCTGAAGGCATTGGAATCAGCCTATGGCGATAAGATCAAGATCGTGTATGCCCCTGGCGTAAGCTACAGCCGGGATACGAATACGGGCGGTATTGCAGCAGCGGTACGCGCCGCATCATCGGCAGATGTGGTGTTGGCTTTTGTAGGAGAGGAATCCATCCTGTCCGGCGAGGCCCACTGTCTGGCCAACCTGAACCTGCAGGGCGCGCAGAGCGCTTTGATCGAGGCGGTAGCCAATACGGGCAAACCTCTGGTTACGATCGTAATGGCGGGTCGACCGCTTACAATCGGCAAAGAGGCAGTCTTGTCCGATGCCTTGCTTTACAGCTTCCATCCGGGCACGATGGGCGGACCGGCCTTGGTGGACCTGCTCTTCGGCAAGTCAGTGCCCAGCGGCAAACTGCCAGTGACCTTCCCGAAAGAGGTAGGTCAGATTCCGCTTTATTACAGTCACAACAGCACGGGCCGTCCTTTCCAGGGTACGGAGACGATGCTGCAGGATATCCCTGCGGAAGCTGGACAGACTTCATTGGGTAACACCTCGTTCTATCTGGATGCGGGTAACGATCCGCTGTATCCCTTTGGTTACGGCTTGTCTTACAGCACATTCAAATACGACAACCTGAAGCTATCTTCAGAGAAACTGAAGGAGGGCGACGTACTTACGGTAAGCTTCGATCTGACCAATACGGGTAAATACGATGCAACGGAGGTAGCGCAGCTGTATGTTCAGGACCGTTTTGGTTCAGTAACGCGTCCGGTAAAGGAGCTGAAGCGCTTCGAACGCATCGCTTTGAAGTCGGGCGAAAGCCGCAGTGTAAGCTTCAGTCTGCCGATAGAGGAGCTCGCCTTCTGGAACATCGATATGAAGAAGGTTGTTGAGGCCGGTGATTTCAACCTGTGGGTTGGCGGCGACAGCCGTGCGGCTTTGAAAGGTTCTTTCGTTGTTGAATAAGAAATTTTTATTCTGAATTTAGATTTATCTGATTAACCAGGACTAATGTAAGTGTGTGTGTAGGCCGGTAAGGGATTCAACCTTACCGGCTTTTTTTCATTTTTAACTAACAATCTTTCAAAACTTATCTATCTTTGTTTCAATCACTTTAAATTATATGCTATGAAGTTCTTTCTTGACACAGCTAACTTAGCCCAGATACGCGAGGCTAATGCTTTAGGCGTACTGGATGGCGTAACCACCAACCCCTCGTTAATGGCCAAAGAGGGTGTACAAGGTGCAGAAGGGTGTAAACAACACTACCTGAAGATTTGCGAAATCGTGAACGGCGATGTGAGTGCCGAGGTACTTGCAACTGATTTTGAAGGCATGGTGAAGGAAGGAAAGGAGCTGGCTTCACTGCATCCCAATATTGTGGTAAAGATACCCTGTATTGCCGAAGGCATTAAAGCCATCCGTTACCTTTGTGGCAAGGGCATCCGTACCAACTGCACTCTGGTATTCTCGCCCGGTCAGGCTTTATTGGCCGCCAAAGCCGGAGCAACCTACGTATCTCCCTTTGTAGGCCGGTTGGACGATATTTCCAGTGATGGGATAGACCTGGTACGTAAAATTGTGGAGATGTACTCCATTTACGGCTTCGACACCCAGGTGCTGGCCGCTTCCATCCGCCATACCCAGCACATTATACAGTGCATCGAGGTGGGTGCCCATGTGGCGACCTGTCCGTTGAGTGCCATTGTGGGATTGCTGAAGCATCCGTTGACCGACAGCGGACTGGCTACCTTTCTGGCGGATTCGAAGAAGTACATGGAATAACCTGCCGGACCCTATACCGGACTACGCATATTGAGACGGCAGAACCGGCATGCGGGAAGTACATATCATACAGGATGCACCTTTTTTAGCCAAAGGGTGCATCCTTTTTTAAAAGAGGTTGTATCCATTTTCGGTAAGAAACCCTATCTTTGTCATTTACATAAGAACATTTAAAAGAGATATCCCGTGGCAAAGCAAGTGGTTGAAACCCCTTTGATGAAACAATATTTTGAGATTAAGACAAAGCATCCGGATGCAATTCTGTTGTTCCGGGTGGGCGACTTTTATGAAACCTTTTCGGATGATGCCATTGCTGCGGCAGAGATTCTCGGGATTACCCTGACACGCCGGGCCAACGGAGCCGCTCAGTTTGTAGAACTGGCCGGATTCCCTCACCATGCCCTGGACACCTACCTGCCCAAACTGGTAAGAGCCGGTAAGCGGGTGGCCATCTGCGACCAGCTGGAAGATCCCAAACTAACCAAGAAGCTGGTTAAAAGAGGGATAACCGAACTGGTTACGCCGGGTGTATCCATCAACGACAATATACTGAATCATAAAGAGAATAACTTCCTGGCCTCGGTCCATTTTGCCAAAGAGGCCTGCGGTATCTCTTTCCTGGATATATCCACCGGCGAATTCCTTACGGCGGAAGGGACGGTCGACTATATCGATAAGCTGCTCAACAACTTTTCACCCAAGGAGGTGCTGATCGAACGCACCAACCGCAAACGGTTTGAAGAGTGTTTCGGTCCCCGTTACTTTGTATTCGAGCTCGAAGACTGGATATTCACCTCCGATGCGGCCAACGACCGGCTCACGAAACATTTCGAGACCAACAACCTGAAAGGCTTTGGAGTACAACACCTCAAGCTGGGGGTGATAGCCGCCGGAGCTATTTTGCAATACCTGGATATTACACAGCATACCCAACTATCGCATATCACATCGCTGGCGCGTATTGAAGAAGACCGCTACGTGCGTCTGGATAAGTTTACGGTACGCAGTCTCGAACTGGTGGGAACCATGAACGACGAAGGATGCAGCCTGCTTCAGGTATTGGACAAGACGGTATCGCCCATGGGATCGCGTATGCTAAGACGATGGATTGTGTTTCCGCTGAAGGATGTTAAGCCCATCGAGGAACGCCAGAATGTGGTGGAATACTTTTTCAGGCATCCGGATATCAAGCAGTTATTCGACGAGCAGCTCAACCTGATAGGAGACCTGGAGCGTATTATCTCCAAAGTTGCCGTGGGACGTGTCTCACCCCGTGAAGTGATACAGCTCAAGGTAGCCCTTAAAGCCATCGAACCCATCAAGAAAGCCTGCATGGAAAGCGAGGATGCCAGTCTGCGACGCATCGGCGAACAGCTCAACGCCTGCACCATCATAAGCGAACGGATCGAAAAGGAGATCAACCCCGATGCCCCTTCACAGATCAACCGCGGCGGAGTGATACGCACCGGCGTGAACGAAGAGCTGGATGAGCTTAGAAATCTGGCATTTTCGGGAAAAGATTACCTGCTGCGGGTTCAGCAGCGCGAAATAGAAAATACAGGCATAACAAGCCTTAAAATAGCATTTAACAACGTGTTTGGGTACTACATTGAGGTGCGCAACACGCATAAAGACAAAGTTCCTGCCGGATGGATCCGTAAACAGACCCTTGTCAACGCCGAACGGTACATCACCCAGGAGCTGAAAGAGTACGAAGAAAAGATATTGGGAGCCGAGGAAAAGATCCTTTCCCTGGAAACCCGCCTCTTCAATGAACTGGTACTTTGCCTGATGGAGTACATTCCGCCTATCCAGAGCAATGCCAACCTGATTGGCCGGATAGACTGCCTCCTCTCTTTTGCCAAGGCTGCCGAGAGCAACCGGTACATGCGTCCGGAGGTGAATGATACGGATGTGATAGACATAAAGGCGGGCCGGCACCCTGTAATCGAAAAGCAGCTTCCGCTGGGCGAGACCTACATTGCCAACGATGTGTATCTGGACGACGAGCACCAGCAGGTGATCATGATTACCGGTCCCAATATGTCGGGTAAGTCGGCTTTGCTCCGTCAGACCGCCCTCATCACCCTGATGGCTCAGATCGGATCATTCGTTCCGGCCGAGAGCGCCCGCATCGGACTGGTGGATAAGATCTTCACCCGTGTAGGAGCTTCGGATAATATCTCCGTGGGCGAATCTACCTTCATGGTGGAAATGAACGAGGCGGCCGATATCCTGAACAACCTATCGCCCAAGAGCTTGGTACTGTTCGACGAGCTAGGTAGGGGAACCAGTACCTACGACGGTATCTCCATCGCCTGGGCGATTGTGGAGTACATCCACGAGCACCCCAATGCCAGGGCCAAGACCCTCTTTGCCACCCATTATCACGAGCTGAATGAGATGGAGCGTACCTTCCACCGTATTAAAAACTACAACGTGTCTGTGAAGGAGCTGGGAAACAAGGTTATTTTCCTGCGTAAGCTGGTGCCCGGAGGCAGCGAACACAGCTTCGGTATCCATGTGGCGAAGATGGCCGGTATGCCCAAAAGTATCGTGAAACGTTCCGGAGAGATTCTGAAACAACTGGAGACCGAAAACCGTCAGGGGGGCGTTGTTTCCAAGCCGGTTAAAGGAATTGCAGCCAAGGCCGAAGGTTATCAGCTAAGTTTCTTCCAGCTGGACGATCCCGTACTTTCGCAGGTGCGCGACGAGATACAGAATATCGATGTAAACAACCTCACTCCGCTGGAGGGCCTCAATAAACTGAGCGAGATCAAGCGAATCATTAAAGGGAAATAACCGGAATTGCCTGCGTCAGGGAGTGTTCATGCGATATTAATTAGTATTTAACACTTTTCCTGTAGGTATAATTAAATGAATGTGCTTACTTTGCCCCTTCTTAATTAACAGTGGACATGCACGCATGTGTCCTGTTCTAAAAAACCAGGAAAAATGAAGACAATTACCCGATTCATGGCATCGGCTTTACTTGCCCTTGCAGGCTCAGGAGCTCTTTTGGCTCAAGATGTGATTTACAGAATTAACCCGTCGGACACCATCCCTTGCAAAATTGTCGAGATAGGAGAGGAGCTTGTCAAGTACAAGGCCGATACCTATTCGCAGGATCTCACCTTTACAGTCGACAAAAATAAGATTACCCGTATTGTATTTGGCAATGGCAAGGAGATGACCTTTGCCGATTCCATGTTTGGCAAAGAGAATTACGAGACACAGCGTAAGAATGCCATCAAATTAAGCTTTCTGTCTCCTTTGATGGGAGCCACTCTTCTTTCGTACGAACATAGCGTGAAGCCGGGACAGTCCATGGAGTTCGGTCTGGGAATTATCGGTGCCGGCAGAGATGTTGATGATGTGAATCCTTTTGGAGCCGTTGCCAAGTTCGGATATAAGTTTATAACCTCTCCCGACTGGTACGACCGCCGTCAGCGGTACGCCCATATCCTGAAAGGATCGTATATCAAGCCCGAAGTAACCTTCTTGCATTATACATCCGACTATTATTGGGTGGATTACATCGGAAGCACTGATACTTATAAAATCGTTAAGGATAAGACCGTAACCACCATGTTCTCTGTGATGCTGGTAGGTGGCAAGCAATGGGTCTTCAATGATCTGTTTCTGGTGGATCTGTTTGCCGGAGTAGGCTACGGGTTCGGTCATAATCCACGGAATGAATCCTGGCATTACGGATTTTTGGGAGCTGAAAACGACACACCGCTAACGCTGACTGCCGGAATAAAGATAGGATTCTTATTGGGAAAGAAATGAACCGTAAGGCGCGGATAAGCAGGAACTAAGTTCCAAATAAGGCAGAATACCCCAGCGGGCCCATGGAGACGTTAAATCGCGCCCATGGGCCCGTTTATTTGTCCCCGTGGGCCCGTTGGTGCAATGTGATAACTTTTGTGCTTAAAACAAGCGGAAACGGGGTTAAAACATATCCTTCCTTCGGCTTACTTATAACATAAACCGCAGGAAGGATATACATACTTTCGGGAGGGATGATACGGATAGGTCAGAGGGTGTTCATCTCGTCCATCCGGAAGGTAACCTTTGCCCCTTTGGGGAGTTTCTTTACAATGGAACCGTACATGAAGGTATCCGGACGGATCATACCTCCGGCCACTTCCACGATGTAGGCATAGGTCTTTTTGGCCGTACGTACAAAGCGGTGCTGAATCTCCTTGACCTGACTAAAATAGGTATCGACTCCGATAAGGAGGCTGTATTTGGAAAAGTCGATGTCTTTTAGTTGGGAGAGCGATTCAAGCTCTTCGGCGGTAAACAGCCACTCCAGCTCCTTTCTTGAACGTATCACCTTTTTCTCGCCGGCATTCAGGTCTCCTTTCACATGCATTAGGGGTAGTTCCTGTACGATGCATGCCTCCGGCTCTCTCTGCAGATTGGCCGTTCTCACATATCCCTGTACCGGGAAGAAGGAGGCCAATTTAATCAATAGCTTTATTGTATTCATATGGCATTGGTTTATATGGTTTTCTACGAAATCCGACTTAAATATACAAACTAAGATGCAGTTTCTATCGCAGATGCTGCATGAATTTTCTATTTCAGAATGTTAAATATTTGCCTTATCTTTACAAATAAATGCCTGTTTGAGGTTACCTTAACGGCAGGTAAAGTAATATATAATTAATTATTAAATCTATGGCTATCAACTATCTTATGGAGGAGTGTTCCCGAAACCTTGCAACATCTACACGTAAAGGATTAATACCCAGAGTATACAGGAAAATGAACATCACAATAGGCAAGCTGGTCTCCCGCCTGGCAGGAGGCTCACACATCCGTAAAACAGAGCTTAAGCTGGCAATCGAGCTGGTAAGAGAGCAGATTATATTGGAGCTGCTGGATGGAAACAGCGTAACATTAGACGAGTTCGGTACCTTTTCCGTATCCGCAGCCACCGATAAGGCGGTGACCAATCCCGATGAGATCCGGTCGGCATCCATTTATGTGAAAAACGTAAACTTTATCCCTTCGCCCAGGTTGATGAAGCGGATGGAGACCGCCCGGTTTGAAAGAAAAACGAAGTAGGGGAGTCCCCTACTTCAATCTATAGCTTACAAAGGCAATCTTCTTACTGTCCGGCGACCATGAATTGACATTGATGGTTCCTTGTCCGCCAAAAAGCTTTGCCAGCATACGGGTTTCGCCACCCCCGGCAGGCATGATCCGGAGTTCAACATTCTTATTGGCCAGGTGCTCATTCGGTTTCAGGTCGCCTTTATAGTAGGCTATGTAAACCACCTGCTTGCCATCGGGCGATATATGCGGAAACCAGGCGTTGCGGGTATCATCGAACGTGAGTTGTGTCTGCTCGCTTCCGTCGGCTTTCATACGCCACACCTGCATGAGTCCGCTTCGTACCGAATTAAACCAGATGTAGTTTCCGCAAGGCGAATATTCGGGTCCGTCGTCCAGTCCCTCGGCTGTAGTAAGCCGTACCTCTTCGCCTCCTTCGGCCGGTATTACATACACATCGTAATTACCATTCCGCTCGGCACAATAGGCAAGCTGTTTCCCGTCGGGCGACCAGCCGTGTAGATAACTTGGTCCCATCGGGGTGATAAGACGGGGTGTTCCTCCTTCGATCGGCAAGGTATAGATGCGGGATCTGCCGTCTTCTCTGGTTCCGTGACTGATTGCAATTCCTTTGCCGTCGGCCGACAATACATGGTCGTTATTGCAACGTGTGGCAAATCCTGTGGGGATAACTTCGGGCTCGCTGGGGTTCTGGGGAGACAGGCGGTACAGTTTACCGCCGCTGTTGTAAATAAGCCATGCCCCGTCTACCGTCCAGTTGGGCGCCTCGATCAGATAGGGAAATTCCTTCACTACCGTACGGTTGCCGCTTTGAACATCCAGTATTTCGAGGATGCTGGTAACCTTTTGCTGGGCACTTACAGTCCCTATAACAAGCGAACAAGCCATGGCACAAAGCATTTGTTTCATAAAGCACAAGAATTTAAGAATTTACACAAACATACAAAAAAAGAAATATAAAAAAGGGATAACCTGCCTATTTTCAAGTTATAGAAAAGCGGAGATACGACCATCAGGGTGTATCTCCGCCTATAGATTAGTTGCATGAAGGTTGTCCGGTTACCGGGGTTACTTTATTCCCAGCAGAGTGATCAGTAAATAGATTACTGCCGCCAGAGCCGCACTAACGGGAATGGTAAGAATCCAGGCCCATAGCAGGTTGATGGTAACACCCCAACGTACTGCCGATAGTCTCTTTACAGCTCCAACCCCCATGATTGCTCCGGTAATGGTATGGGTGGTACTTACCGGTATCTTAAGAATCTCAGTGATAAACAGGGTGGTGGCACCGGCTGTTTCGGCACAAACACCTTCCAGCGAGGTTACTTTCGTAATCTTGGTCCCCATTGTCTTAACAATACGCCAGCCCCCAGCCATGGTTCCGATACCGATGGCGGCGAAACAGGTCAATGGAACCCAGTCGGGCATGGTGTTTACCGAGTCGATGTGTCCGGCTGCAATCATAGCCGTGGCAATGATACCCATCACTTTCTGCGAATCGTTCATCCCGTGTCCGAGGCTAAACAGCCCGGAGGATACCAATTGCAGACGCTTAAAGGTAGTTTCCGCCTTGCGGTTGTTCACGTTTTTAAATAACCAAAGAACACCGATGGTTATTATAGAAGAGATAACCATACCAATCAGCGGAGCCAATACGATGAAAGAGGCAATTTTGATGATGGTTGCTCCGTGGATAGCCTGAAATCCGGCACCGGCGATGGCTGCTCCCGCAAATCCTCCGATCAGCGTATGGGAAGAAGAGGAGGGGATACCCAGTCTCCAGGTCAGCAAATTCCAGCTGATAGCAGCTATAAGGCCGGAAAGGATGATGGGAAGCGTGATATATTCCCGTATAACCGTCTTCGCCACAGTATCTGCAATTCCAAATTCGCCAATGATATACTTGGCTACAAAGAAGGCAAGAAAGTTAAACGCTGCCGCCCAGAGCACTGCCTGAAAAGGCGTAAGCACGCGGGTAGTAACAATGGTGGCAATGGAGTTGGCAGCATCGTGAAAACCGTTGATAAAATCAAATATAATTCCCAGAACTATTACAATAATGAGTAGCGTCATATGTATTTTGATTTATCAGGCGTATTTTACTAAGATGGACTTGATTACCTTTCCGGTACTGTTTATTTTGTTCACAGCCTTTTCAAGCTCTTGCGTAATTTCTTTCATTTTAATGAGTTCCACCGAACTTGTCTCTTCTTTGAAAAGACTCATGATGGCTGTTTCGTAGATACCATCGGCCTCTTCCTCCAACCGCTTGATCTCGCGGCAGTGACTGCGTAGCTGTGTATCTGTTTTCTTGAGGTTTTGCAGTTCGGTTACGGCATGTTGAACTTCGATACATCCCTTATAGATGATATCTACCAGCAAAGCCGAATTCTTATTTAACTTTTGCGGCGAATAAAGAAGAACCTTCTGTCCGCATCGGTTAATAACATCAATTACATCGTCCAGAATATCTGCCAGCTCATGGATATCTTCCCTGTCGAATGGCGTAAGGAAAGTATCATTTAACGCCTTGAAAGTCTGTTTCGTGATCTTATCACCCTTCACTTCTTCAGCTTTGATCAGGCGACATAATTCATTTCTGCGTTCCGGGTTTTCTGTAGAGAAGAGTTCTTTCAGCAAAACGGATGATTGTACAAGGATGGATGTTGCTTCGTCGAGCAAAGGAAAAAATTTAACATCTTTCGGAGCGAATACGCTCAACAGAGTATTAATTTTCATCTGTAGTAAATTAATTTTTAATTATGCAAATGTAGAATAATTCTTAAATATTTTGCTATTGAGTCTTTCTTTTTCTAACCATAAAAAAGAAGCTCTGCCAGTAGTTAAACAGGAATAAAAAAAAAGCTGCCGGCACGAGGTTGCCAACAGCTTTTAATTATTTATACGTTGAAACGGAAGTGCATGATGTCGCCATCTGCAACCACATATTCCTTACCTTCCACACTCATCTTGCCGGCCTCTTTCACTGCCGCCTCCGATTTAAGTGCAATAAAGTCGTTGTATTTAATCACTTCGGCCCGGATAAAGCCTTTTTCAAAATCTGTATGAATTACACCGGCACATTGCGGAGCTTTACTGCCCTTTAAGAATGTCCAGGCGCGTACTTCCTGTACACCTACTGTAAAGTAAGTTTCCAGGTTCAGTAATTTGTAGGCCGACTTGATCAGACGTGCTACTCCGGATTCTTCCAGACCGATCTCGGCCAGAAACATGGAGCGTTCGTCGTATGTTTCAAATTCGGCAATCTCCGATTCTATTTTAGCTGCCACCACCAGGATTTCGGCATCCTCATCTTTCACAGCTTCCCGTACCTGTTCTACATACTTATTGCCGCTTACCGCACTTGCTTCGTCTACGTTGCAGACGTACATAACCGGTTTGCTTGTAAGCAGAAACAGTTCTTTAGCCAGCTTTTGTTCGTCTTTTGTATCGAAAGTCACCGTACGTGCACTCTTTCCCTGCTCCAAAGCTTCCTTAAACTTTATAAGCACTTCGTACATCATTTTGGCTTGCTTGTCGCCGCCTGTCTGCGCCTGTTTCTGAACCTTGGCGATGCGCGACTCGATGGTTTCTAGGTCTTTCAACTGTAGTTCGTAGTCGATAATCTCTTTATCGCGTACCGGATTTACAGAACCGTCCACGTGTGTTATATTGTCGTCGTCAAAACAGCGCAGCACATGCAGAATGGCGTCGGTTTCGCGAATGTTTGCAAGAAACTTGTTTCCCAATCCCTCTCCTTTGCTGGCTCCTTTTACCAGACCGGCTATATCTACAATTTCCACCGTGGTAGGAACAATCCGCTGGGGATGTACCAGTTCGGCAAGTATGGTAAGACGTTCGTCCGGAACGGTAATCACACCCACATTGGGCTCGATGGTACAAAAGGGAAAGTTAGCCGATTGCGCTTTTGCATTCGATAAACAGTTGAATAATGTAGACTTGCCAACGTTTGGTAAGCCTACAATGCCACATTGTAATGCCATTTATTAGTCGATTTTTAGTATATACTTCTCTGTTTGAGGGTGCAAAGATACGAAATATTCTTTTTCATGCCACACCGCATACTCCTTAATGTGCTTCAAGCCAGCTGTATCCTTCGCCGCAATCTGCTATTAATGGAACCCGCAGTTTGCAGGCACCCTCCATCTCCTCCAGTACAATCTTTTTTACCTGTTCTTTCTCTTCTTTGTACACATTGAAGTTAAGTTCGTCATGTACCTGCAATATCATTTTACTACGTAGCTTTTCTTCTTCAAACCGTTTGTAGATCCGTATCATGGCAATCTTGATTATGTCGGCCGCACTTCCCTGGATGGGTGCATTGATGGCGTTGCGCTCGGCATAACCACGTACGATGGCATTTCCGGAATTGATATCCGGAAGGTAACGTTTCCGTTTGAAAATGGTCTCTACGTATCCCTTCTCTTTTGCCAGATGGATGCATTCGTCCATGTAAGCCTTGATGCGTGAATAGGTCTTGAAATAACCATCTATCAGTTCTTTGGCCTCCCCGCGTGGAATGTTGAGTCGCTCCGACAATCCAAATACCGAAATTCCGTAAATGATGCCGAAGTTGGCTGTTTTCGCCTTTCGGCGCATGTCGCCGGTAACCATCTCGAGCGGAACATTGTATATCTTGGCTGCCGTTGCCGCATGAATATCAGCACCACTGTTAAAGGCTTCGATCATGTTCGGGTCTTCGCTAAGATGCGCCATGATACGTAACTCGATCTGCGAGTAGTCGGCCGAAAAGAAGACGCATTGGTCGTTATCGGCTGTAAAGGCCCTTCGGATCTCTTTGCCCATTTCGTCTCTGATAGGAATATTCTGCAAGTTGGGGTTACTCGACGATAATCGTCCCGTTGCTGCCACCGTCTGATTGAAGGAGGTATGTATCTTTCCTGTTTGCGGATTAATCAGCTCGGGTAGCGAATCGATGTATGTACTCAACAGCTTTTTTATTCCGCGGTATTCGAGCAGTTTCCCTATTATGGGATGCTTAGACCGGAGTTTTTCCAGCGTTTCCTCGTTGGTGGTATAGTTGCCTGTTTTAGTCTTCTTCGCCTTTTCCATGATTTGCAGGCGATCGAAAAGAATTTCACCTACCTGTTTGGTCGAATTGATATTGAAAGTTGTACCTGCCAATTCGTAGATTTCCTCTTCCAGACGGATCAAGGTTTGGGTAAGTTCCTGCGACGATTGCTTTAATGCTTCGGTATCCAGGGCAATACCCGTAACCTCCATTTCTTCCAACACATGTATAAGAGGCATCTCCATTTCGTAGAATAGCGATTCCAGTCCTGCTTTCTTCAGTTCCGGTGCAAAGAAATTTTTGAGCTGCAGGGTGATGTCCGCATCTTCGGCTGCATATTCCGCAACCTGAGCAACCGGAACCTGACGCATCGTTAATTGATTTTTCCCTTTTGCACCAATCAGCTCCTCTATGGAAACCGGTTTGTACTTTAGGTAGGTCTCCGACAAATAATCCATGTTATGCCTTAATTCCGGATTCAGCAGGTAATGGGCGATCATGGTGTCGAATAGGGGACCCTGTACCTTGATTTGGTATTTGCGTAAGACCACCGTGTCGAATTTAATATTCTGACCGATCTTCTCGATTTTCTCGTTTTCTAACGCCTCTGCAAATTGAGATACAATTTTCTGGGCTTCATCGAAATTTTCGGGAATCGGTACATACCAGGCCTCCTTTTCCTTTACGGCGAAGGACATACCAACCAGTTTTGCTGTAAGGGGATCTATACCGTCTGTCTCGGTGTCAAAAGCAAAAAATTCCTGTGTTGCTAAAAAGGAGCTTAATTCTTTTATTTTATCCTGATTATCAGTAAGATGGTAGGTGTGTTGCGTGTTTTTTATGTCTCTGAGATTTGAATATTTTTCTTCAGCTGCATCCTCGGTCGGAAATATCGCAAAGAGATCGCCTTGAACCGGACCCTGATTTTGGACTTTTACGGGCTCTGCTTCTAATTTGTTAATAAATGCTCTGAATTCTAAATCTGTGTAAATTTCTCTTAATTTATCTATATCCGCTTTTTCACGCAAACAGCTTTCTGCACTGAACTGTATGGGGACATCCGTTTTAATGGTTGCCAGAAAACGGGAGAAGATAATCTGGTCTTTGTTTTCTTCCACCTTTTTTTTCAAGGCTCCCTTTAACTGATCCGTATTTGCCAACAGATTGTCGATACTACCAAATTCGGCCAGTAGTTTCTGTGCCGTTTTTTCACCTACACCCGGGCAACCTGGAATGTTGTCGGATGAATCTCCCATAAGACCCAGCAGATCGATCACTTGTTCGGTCGAAGTGAGTTCGTATTTTTGTAATACCTCCGGAACACCCAATATCTCGTAATCGCCGCCGAATTTAGGACGATACATAAAGATATGCTCGCTAACCAGCTGACCATAGTCTTTATCCGGCGTCATCATGTACACATCGAATCCCTCTTTTTCGGCTTGCTTGGCAATGGTACCTATCACATCGTCGGCTTCGTAACGGGGTACTTCCAATATGGGTATATTGTACGCCTGAATAATCTGCTTGATAACAGGAACGGATGCCCGGATTACTTCGGGAGATTCTTCCCGCTGGGCCTTGTATTGTTCGAATGCTTCGTGACGGAATGTGGGGCCCGACGGATCGAATCCTACGGCGATATGGGTTGGGCTTTCCCGTTTTAATATATCTTCGAGGGTATTTACAAAGCCAAATATGGCGGATGTGTTTACTCCTTTGGAATTTATGCGGGGTGCTTTAATAAAGGCGTAATAGGATCTGTAGATCAGCGCATAGGCATCTATGAGGAAAAGCTTCATTGTTTTACAAGTTTTTGAGACATAAACTTCGGTAAATGTACGAAATTTATCGCTTACTTGTAAGATTTTGCTACTTTTGCATATCTTTGAAGGTAAGTATGAATACACGAAGTAAAATAGAAGAGCCGGTTGCTAAAGAGTTTCAACAGTTCAATGATGAATTTGCCAACTCCCTTAAGAGCGAAACGCGCAGGCTACAGTCGGCTATCATTCAGATACAGCATGCTGTCGGTAAGCATGTGCGTCCTTTATTGGTGCTTTTAACAGCAAAAGCATGCGGTAAGATTACAGAGCATACGATAAATGCGGCCGTGTTACTCGAACTGCTTCATACGGCAACGTTAATTCATGATGATGTAATTGATGAGACCAAAGAGCGCAGGGGGTTGCCTTCCCTGAATGCTATATTTGATAACCGCGTATCGGTGCTGGTTGGAGACTATATTTTGTCTTCTGCTTTGATACGAGCCATTCAAACACGCAATCTTCAGATTATATCCATCGTGTCCAACTTGGGGCGCGACCTGTCCGAAGGCGAGATTAAACAGCTTGAAACGGCAGAAGAGTCCATCGTGGATGAAGAGGCCTATATGCAGGTTATTAAAAAGAAAACAGCTACGTTATTGTCGGCTTGCACCGAAATAGGAGCCATCTGTGCCGATGCACCGGCCGATATCGTGGAGAAAAGCAAGTTGCTGGGAGAGTATCTTGGCTATGCTTTCCAGATAAAAGACGATATATTCGATTACTATAAGAACGAAGACCTGGGTAAACCTACCGGAAACGATATTCGCGAAGGCAAAGTTACCCTTCCTTTGCTTTACGCCCTTCAGCATGCCGGCCCTGCCGAACTCGAAACCTATATGACGTTGTTACGCTCAAAAGTGTTTACTCCTGTTCAGGTAGATCAGTTGATTGATTTTGCAATTCGGAAGGGTGGGATAGAGTATGCAGAAAATCGCATGCGCCATTATCATTCCAAAGCTATTGAACTGGTAGATTCATACCCCGATTCGGATGCAAAAGAGGCATTGATTCTTTTGGCTAACTATATTATCGAACGGAAAAAGTAAGGCTGGAAACGACAAAAGGGGTGTTTTTTGACTTGTGTCCAGTTAAGAATCTGACAAAAAAGTCTACTAATTCGAAAGAATGATTTAAAGGAAGCGCAGTATTAAACAGTACAAAATAGTAGTATTGATAATAAAAGAAAGCGGGAAGTTCTGACTATTGAACTTCCCGCTTTCTTTATTATTTACCTAAACGATTTTCGATATCTTTTACCAGACTGCTGGCTCCGATTCTGAAATAATCTTTTGTCAGCCATTCGTCTCCAAGCTTTTCTTTCACGATAGTGTAGTATTTAACAGCCTCTTCAGCTGTACGCACTCCTCCGGAAATCTTGATGCCGACTTTGTTTCCTGTAAGCAGGTGATAGGCGCGTATCGTTTCGCAGATGGTAAACGCTGCTTCTGGTGTAGCTCCGGGGTATCCTTTTCCTGTAGATGTTTTAACAAAATCTGCTCCGCAATACATGGCAACCAAGGTGGCTCTTTGTATATTATTAGCCGTAGCCAATGCTCCGGTTTCAATGATAACTTTGAGTTTGGCATTTCTGCAGGCTTCTTTAATCTCGGATAGTTCCTCCGTAAGTTCCTCGTAGTTTTCTTCCAACAGATACCCTAGATTCATCACTACATCGATCTCATCGGCTCCATCGGCAACAGCTAATGCCGTCTCAGCAATTTTAATTTCTGTAAATGTCTGTGAGGCCGGAAATCCACCAGCCACCGATGCAATTGATACATCTTGTGCCGTGAGTGCCTGTTTTACAGTATCCACAAATAAAGGAAATGTACAAATGGCTGCTACATTAGGGACATCCGGACGGGTTCCTTCAAAGTCGTTTACCGAATCCACCAGCTTCCAGATACTTTCTTTGCTGTCCAGGCTGGTCAGCGATGTTAAATCGATGCAGCCATGAATGGTCTTCAGCACTTCAGGTGTAAAATTAGCCTGGTATTTCTTTTCCAGCAATGCGTTTACCTGTTCTGCTATTTTAGCATCGGGTAGGGGAGTTGCGTATTTATTGAATACTTCCTGATATTTGTCCATGCTTATAATTTTAAATTGTTTTGATGTCTTTCTTTATCCCTGTTTGTTTTCTTTTCAAGATTTTTGCGGAAGGCATCCGTAAGATCTACGCCGGTTTGGTTTGCCAAACAAAGTAATACCCATAGTACATCTGCCATTTCATCGCCCAAATCTCTGTTTTTATCACTTTCCTTAAACGATTGTTCTCCGTAGGTTCTGGCAATGATTCGTGCCAACTCACCTACCTCTTCCGTAAGAATGGCCATGTTGGTAAGTTCGTTGAAATACCTCACTCCATAGGTTTTTATCCATTGATCTACCTGCTGCTGCGCTTCGCTAATACTTAGTGCATCCATATTTATTCCTTGTTTTGAGAATCAATTAGTATTGTAACCGGACCGTCGTTCAGGATTCCTACCTTCATATCTGCTCCAAACTGACCTGTGCCGATTGTTTTACCCAGTGCAAGGCTCATTTCATCGCAGAACTCGTTGTACAAGGGGATGGCCTTCTCGGGTTTCGATGCTTTTATGTAGGAGGGTCTGTTCCCTTTCTTAGTAGAAGCGTGTAATGTAAACTGACTTACAACTAATGCTTCTCCATTAACCTCGATAATTGAACGATTCATCACTCCGTTTTCATCATCAAATATCCGTAAGTTGACGATCTTCTTTACGAGCCACTCGATGTCTGCTTCACTGTCTTTATCTTCAATTCCCAAAAAGATTAATAACCCTTTTCCAATAGCCGATTTTATTTCGCCGTCTATAGTCACCGAGGCTGATTGTACCCGCTGAATCACAGTTCTCATGTTGTCTTTTAATTTCTTTCTTTGCTACCTAAACCCTCTGTCAGAATTCTTGCTTTAGCGCATCCTATCAGCTTTTCAAGCTCTTCCAGAGAGGCTTCACGTATCCGTTTTACACTTTTATATTGCTTCAAAAGTAATACTTTTGTCTTATCCCCGATTCCTTTTATAGCATCTAATTCGGAGACCGTTTGTTTTTTGCTGCGAAGCGACCGGTGGAATGTTATACCGAAACGGTGTGCCTCGTCTCTTAATTGCTGGATAACCTTCAGCGTTTCCGAATTCTTATCCAGAACCAACGGAATTGAATCGCCGGGAAAGAATATCTCTTCCAATCGCTTGGCTAGTCCCACAATGGTGATCTTTCCGAGAAGGTTCAGACTTCGAAGCACTTCAGTAGCTGCATTTAACTGACCTTTACCCCCATCAATGATGATTAGCTGAGGCAGAGGCTCGTTTTCTTCTACAAGACGCGTGTATCTGCGTGTAACAACTTCAATCATGGATGCAAAGTCATCAGGCCCTTCCACAGTCTTGATATGAAAATGGCGGTAATCCTTCTTAGATGGTTTTGCCTTCTTAAATACTACACAAGCTGCAACAGGATTTGTCCCTTGTATATTGGAGTTATCGAAGCATTCAATATGCATGGGTAATTCATGCATATGAAGATCTTTCTGAATGGTACTCAATATACGTGTGGTACGTTGTTCCGGGTTCAGTTTTTCGGCTTGTTTCAGACGATCTACCTTAAACTGACGAACGTTTTGTAAGGAAAGATCCAACAGCTTTCTCTTATCGCCCTTTTGAGGTATTGTGAACGTATATTGTTCCATCAGCTCAGTGTCCGGGAGGAAAGGTACGATAATCTCCCTGGCAGAACTTTTAAACCGCATACGCATTTCGATGATACCAAGTCCCAGAAGTTCCTCTTTCGATTCATCCAAACGCTTTTTATATTCGAATGTATAGGCCTGCACAATAGCTCCATTACCTATATGAAGATAGTTGATAAACGCAGAACGTTCGTTTTCATCGAAGGAAAAAACATCAATATTATGTAAAGAAGGGGTAACAACAGTCGATTTGGATCGATAATTCTCAATGGCGAGGTAGCGCTCCTTCATCTTTTGTGCCTCTTCAAATTTTAATTCGGAGGCCAGTTGTTGCATTTCATCGTACAGTATTTTACTTACTGTAGCGATATTTCCCTTCAGAATTTCTTTAATTTCTGCAATGTTTCTGTTATAGTTTTCGGTGGATTGGAGTCCTTCGCAAGGTCCCAGACAACGTTTGATATGATACTCCAAACATATTTTGTATCTACCCTGTGCGATGGATTCGGGTGTTAAAGGGTATTTGCAGGTGCGTATGGGATACAATTCCTTAAGAAGTTGAAGCATTACCTTGGCTGTAAAAACAGAAGGGTAAGGTCCAAAGTATATGGATCCGTCGCGCACAATGTTTCTTGTTTGGAACACGCGAGGGAAATACTCGTTCTTTATTACGATGGAAGGGTAGGTTTTGTCGTCTTTAAGCAGAACATTGTATCTAGGTCTGAATTGCTTTATAAGGTTGTTTTCCAATAAAAGTGCATCTTCCTCCGTATCTACTACAACATATTTTATGTCTGCAATGTGCTTAACCAGCACCCGGGTTTTATTATTATCATGTTCTTTATTAAAGTAAGAACCAACCCTCTTTTTTAAATTCTTAGCCTTACCAACGTATATAATTGTTCCCTTTTCATCGAAATATTGGTAACATCCTGGCTTCTCCGGAAGTATAGCCAGCAAGGCAGAGAACCTATTTTCCTTTTCCTTCGTCATACAAACAGGTTTGTAAAACGGAAATTTTTACCATCAAACAGACCTTTATCTCCTAATTTTATTGCTGGAATTACTAGCAAGCTCATAAAAGATAAAGTCATCTGCAGAGACGAAAGGGTGGTTTCCAGCTCCGCCATCTTTGATTCCAGCTTTTTATATTGAATGTCGATTTGATCGAGTGGGAGGGGACTTATCAACCCTGCTACAGGCAACGAAAGAGTTTCTTTCTCTTCTCCGTTCACAACACTTATACCCCCTTTATTTATAATAACTTCATTAATTGCATCGGCTAACTCCCGATCTGTAGTTCCAATTGCAATGATATTATGACTGTCGTGAGTGATGCTTTGAGCCATAGCCCCACGTTTAATCCCAGTCCCTTTTATGAAGCCAATAGCCGGTGCTGCCTTCTGATATCTGTTCAATACAACCATTTTAATAACATCTTTGGTTGTATCAGATACGGCATATCCCTCATTTGTAGTAGGCTCCATAATCTCTTCAAAAGTATCCAGGTTTCCGTCACTGCAAACAATTACCCGCATTTTATCTGATATTGCCTTAATTCCCAAATCGGATACAGTGATTGGATCAATAGCAAAACGGTTGGGGCGACTGGTTTCTTTTGCAGGAAATGATACATTAGAGCCATCATAAATACAAACACCCTTCACGAAAGTCGATTTTACAGTAAAGCTGTAAAGATCTTCTGTGATGATAAAATCGGCATTGTCGCCAACCTGCAAGAATCCGGCCGGAATACTATAATGCTTTGCCTGATTGTAAGACGCTGCGCGCAATACGTCGAAAACATCATACCCAAGTCCGACAGCTCTTTTTACAAGGCCGTTTATGTGTCGTTCCATTAGTGTGTTTGGGTGTATGTCGTCACTGCAAAACATTACCTTCCCCGGAAATTCCTTCAGTAATGGATGAAGTGCATTGAAATTCTTTGCGGCACTACCTTCCCTGATCTGTACAAACATACCATTACGGCATCTGTCCCGACCTTCTTCAATGGTGGCACATTCGTGATCTGTTGTAATTCCATTGGCTATATAGTCTTCCAAAGCCTTCCCGTTTCCGGTAGGAAAATGTCCGTCCACTGGCTTGTTTGCCCTTTTGGCGGCATTTAGTTTCCCAATTACTTCAGGGTCTTTATTTAATACGCCGGGATAGTTCATCATCTCTGCCAGAAAATGAAGGTCCTCGCGTTTCAGTAATTTTTCTGTTGTTGCAGCATCGATAACCGCGCCTGCAGATTCGAAAGGGGTTGCCGGTACACAAGAAGGAACTCCGATCCAATAATAAAACGGAGCCTCTTTTGCATTGTTTACCATAAAATCGATTCCTTCAACTCCTAATACATTCGCAATTTCGTGAGGGTCTGCAACGATCCCTATTGTTCCGTGCTTGCATGCAGCCGCTCCAAAATTAAGAGGTGTGCACATACTGCTTTCAATGTGTACGTGCGCATCAATAAATCCAGGTAAAATATAGTTCGATTCTACGATCCCAGTCCTTTCTATTTTTGATATTTTCCCATCGCTTATGGTAACAACGGCCCCATAGATTTCCCTGCTAATAATATCAACCAGATTTCCTCTTACTAACTTTGTGTCTGTATTATTCATCTTTTTCTTTTTTTGCAATGTGTTTCACGTGGAACAAAACGGCATTATCTACCTAGAAGAACCAGTAATATGTTGATGTCGCTGGGAGAAATGCCAGGAATCCGACTTGCCTGAGCAATGGTGTCCGGATCGATCTTTGTAAGCTTCTGTCTGGCTTCTGTCGAGAGCGATTGAATGTCGTTGTAAACAAACTTCCCTTTAATCTTAATATGTTCCAGTCTGTTTATTTTATCGGCAATCAGTTGTTCTCTTCGAATGTAGCCATCGTATTTAATCCGTATTTCGGCTGCTTCAATAATTTCTTCCTTACGTGATTCCGGAAGCTTATCCAGAACTTGTCTGAAAGAAGGAACCAGCTCGGACAGATTGTTAATGTTTAATTGAGGACGTGTAATAAGGTCGATAAGTTTACATCCTTGTTTCAAGGGAGTAGCCTCTAAAGCTTCTAATCCAGGATTTATGTATTGGGGCTTTATAGAGTAGTTGTTTGCAAAACTTATAATCATATCACACAGGGCCTCTTTATCTTTCAGCAGATCCAGCCGATCCTGTTTGGCAAGTCCGATCTCGGCTGCTTTTTGAGTAAGCCGCACATCGGCATCGTCTTGTCGAAGCAGGATTCTGTATTCGGCCCTGGATGTGAACATGCGATATGGCTCGTCTACCCCCTTGGTTACCAAATCATCTATTAAAACCCCAATGTATGCCTCGTCTCTGCCAAGGATAAACGGATCCCCGCCATGGCATCCGATGTGGGCATTGATCCCCGCAATGATACCCTGTCCCCCTGCTTCTTCGTATCCTGTTGTGCCATTAATCTGACCCGCAAAGAAAAGATTCTTGATGAGTTTGGTCTCCAGCGAATGATGCAGCTGGGTAGGCATAAAGAAGTCATATTCGATGGCATAGCCCGGGCGGTAGATGTGAACATCCCTAAATGCCGGAATTTCTCTGAGTGCACGTAATTGTATGTCGAGAGGCAGCGAAGAAGAGAATCCGTTCAGGTAGTATTCCTGGGTAGTCTCCCCTTCAGGCTCGAGGAAAAGCTGGTGTTGCGTTTTGTCGGCAAACGTTACAATCTTTGTTTCAATACTTGGACAGTAACGCGGACCTATACTCTGGATTTGTCCGTTGTACATCGGAGAATCAGCCAGTCCGCTCCTCAGTACATCATGAACAGATTCGTTTGTATAAAGCGTCCAGCAGCTAAGCTGTTTTAACTTTCGGGGTTTATAGTCGAGGTACGAAAATTTATGGAAATCATTTTCTCCTTTTTGTTCTACTGTTTCTTCAAAATGAACACTGCGTCCGTCAATACGTACAGGTGTTCCGGTTTTCATTCGTCCGGCCTCCATACCTAAGCTAACCAGCTGTTCGGTTAATCCGAATGCAGCAGGTTCCGACATTCGTCCTCCTCCTAATTGTGTGCGACCGATATGGATCAGTCCATTGAGGAAAGTTCCATTGGTAAGCACTACGGCACCTGCCCTGAACTCTACATTCATATATGTTTTTACCCCGCATACCCTGCCATCTTCTACGATTAGCTCACGCACAGTATCCTGCCACATGTAAAGGTTGGGGAGGTTTTCGAGAATACCCCGCCATTCCTGTATAAATTTAGCACGGTCACTTTGGGCACGAGGACTCCACATGGCCGGACCTTTCGATCTGTTAAGCATTCGGAATTGGATAGCTGTATTGTCTGTAACAATACCCATATATCCGCCCAGGGCATCTATTTCGCGAACAATCTGCCCCTTGGCAATACCACCCACAGCCGGATTGCAACTCATCTGTGCGACTTTGTTCATATCCATTGTGATGAGGAGTGTCCTGGATCCCATATTAGCAGCAGCAGCGGCGGCTTCACAGCCGGCATGACCTGCTCCCACAACAATTACGTCATATTTAAAATTCATTGTATAAACTTTTATTGTATCAGTAAACGATTACTGTTTGATGCATATAAGTATCTGTAATACAGAGTTGTAGGTTATGATTCCCTATCTTCCTCAGGGAGAAGTGCCAATGCCTCATTTTCTTTTTGAGTCATTATTTCCCTTTCACCCGGCCCTTTGTCGTTTATGCCGCAAAGATGTAATATGCCGTGAATAATAATACGATGCAACTCTTCAGTGTAATCTGTCCCGAAATTTTCGGAATTGCTTTTTACTGTATCTAAACTAATAAACAAATCACCGGATATTTTAGTTCCCTCAGTATAGTCGAAGGAGATTATATCTGTATAATAATCGTGTTGAAGATACTGTTTGTTAACCTCCAGAATCTTCTCGTCCGAACAGAAGATGTAACTGATATCGCCTGTTCTTTTGCCATAAAGCGAGGCCACTTTTCTGATCCAGTCGCCAACCGCTTTCTTTTTTATAGCGGGAAGCTTTACCTCTTCCGCGTAATAAGCTATTGCCATTTTTGTTAAGTGTGTGAAAAGAATAAATAAGCAAGTACGATGGCTGCAATGGCTCCTGCCAGATCTGCCAATAAAGCACACTGTACGGTGTAACGTGTATGCCGGATACCTACGCTTCCGTAGTATAGGGCAACCACATAAAATGTCGTGTCGCAGGCTCCCTGCGCAGTGCAGGCCAAACGGCCTACAAACGAATCGGCTCCATAGGTATTCATTGCATCCAGCATCATCCCACGGGCCCCGCTTCCGCTTAGCGGTTTCATCAATATGGTAGGCAGTGCTCCAACAAATTCGGTATCGATACCCAAGGATCCTATCCCGAATTTAACACCTTCTATTATGAAGTCCATCGCTCCGGAGGCACGGAATACACCGATACCTACCAGTATCGCTATAAGATACGGAATAATGGTTATCGCTGTTTTAAAACCCTCCTTTGCCCCTTCGATAAACGCATCGTAGACATTTATTTTTTTGCGCACTCCACTTATCAGGAACCCGCAGATAATAGTAAATAAAAGTGTATTGGCGAAGACCGTCGAATAAAGCGATATCTGTTCCTGCTGGAGCGTACTGAAGTACCAGATGATACCTCCGATAAAAAGAGCAAGTCCCCCGAAAAAGAGAACCAGCTCCTTTTGCAACATATTGATCCGTTGTTTCAAACACACCGTAACGATTGCCACAAGGGTGGAGATAAATGTTGCCAACAGGATGGGCAGGAATACATCCGAAGGATTGGCGGCTCCTAATTGCGCCCGGTACATCATGATGGTTATGGGAATGATTGTAAGCCCCGAAGCATTTATGCATAAAAACATGATCATGGCATCGCTGGCCGTATCTTTCGATTTATTGAAAGACTGCATCTCCTGCATCGCTTTTAGTCCCATGGGGGTGGCGGCATTATCCAATCCCAGCAAATTGGCCGAAAAGTTCATGAATATGGCCCCTGTAGCCGGATGTCCGGCAGGAATTCCCGGGAAAAGTTTACTGAACACCGGCGCAGCCATTTTTGCAAAGCGCTGGATAACCCCGCCTTTCTCTCCAACTTTCATAATCCCCAGCCAAAGCGAAAGGATACCGGTTAGTCCTAAAGATATCTCAAACCCGGTTTTGGCTGAATCGAAAGACGCGTTAATTATATCTGTAAATACAGCTACGTCGCCGCCAAATATTAATTTGCCCATTGCCACCACAAAGGCAACAAGAAAAAAGGCGATCCAGATGTAGTTCAATACCATAGTAATCTCTTTTAACCTACAAAAGTAGTAATTCTTCTTTGTATTAAGGATTTGTTTTGTTTAAATTTGGCGCCTGTAAAGAATTTATAACGAACGATATGAAGAAGATACTTGTTACATTCGATATGTTCAGAGAGGGTTTTACCGAATTGGAAAACAAATATGAGGTGACATTCCCCAATGGCCGGGATTTTTCTTACGATGAAATTTCGGAAATGATACCCCAATACGATGTACTTTGTTCCATGTTTGATTTTCCTGTGGACAAGGCTTTGATTGATCGGGGAGTCAACTTGAAATTAATTGCCAATTATGCTGTTGGGTATAACAATATTGATGTTGCCTATGCCCTGTCGAAGGGTCTTACAGTAGCCAACACCCCCGACCCGGTTACAGCTCCTACCGCGAATCTTGCCTTGGGATTGATGCTGGATACGGCCCGCCGGATTACAGAATGTGACAGGAAACTCCGTACGTTGGGAAAGGCTATGAAAGTGGGAGTCCTTGAGAATCTCGGGGTTTCGATAACCGGACAAACTTTAGGAATTATTGGCCTTGGACGTATTGGCAAAGCCCTTTGTAAAAGAGCCCGTGCTTGTGGAATGAATGTGATATATAACAACCGTCGTCCGCTGTATATCGAAGAAGAAACAAAATTGGGAGCTTCTTTTGTGTCAATGGAAGAGTTGCTGGCTCAATCCGATTTCGTATCATTAAATGTTCCGTACAACCAGGATACGTATCACATTATAGGCGAACCGGAATTGAAGCAGATGAAACCTTCGGCCATCCTAATCAATACAGGCAGAGGCCCGCTGGTTGACGAGCATGCTTTGGTGAAGGCTCTGCAAGAAGGAATCATACGTGGAGCCGGACTGGATGTTTTTGAGTTCGGAGATTATCCGCTTCCCGAATTGCTGGAAATGGACAACGTGGTTCTTACACCTCATATAGGAACCCAAACCATGGATGCCCGCATTGCCATGGCCCGTGCAGTGGCCAATAATGTAATAGGCTTTCTTGAAGGCGACCGTGCCGTATCGCGCGTATTACGCCCATGACAGCCACTTTCATACTGCAAGAGCTGCTGTCTGTTGCAAATCCGGAAAAAGCGTCGTTCCTGCAGCGATTCTTCAAGACCGGAGAAGGGCAGTATGCAGAAGGAGATCTCTTTCTGGGCTTGGTGGTTCCGCTTACACGAAGCATCGCGAAGGCAAACAAAAATACACCCCTTTCGGAAATCGAACTGCTGATACAAAGTAAATACCACGAAGCCCGTCTTTGTGCTTTACTTATTCTGGTGGAACAATTTAAAAAAGCCAACGAGCTCCAAAGAGGTGTATTATTCGACTTCTATCTGAATCATATCGATTATATTAACAACTGGGACCTGGTAGATATCAGCTGTCCATACATTGTAGGTAATTACCTTTTGGACAAAGACCGCTCCCGCTTGTATGAGCTGGCAGAGAGTAAGCACTTATGGTCACAACGTATCGCTGTTGTTTCGACCATCGCATTTATACGTAAAGGCGAGTTTCTGGATACGTTCGCTCTTGCCGGGAAGTTACTGAATCACGAACACGATCTTATGCACAAAGCTATTGGATGGATGTTGCGAGAAGTAGGGAAAAAAGACCGGGCTGCGCTTACCGATTTTCTTGAGCGTAATGCAAGTCTGATGCCCCGCACTTCGTTAAGATATGCCATTGAGCACTATCCGGAAACAGAAAGAAAAGCGTTTTTATCTGTTAAGCAGATCAAAAACAAGTGATGTTCTTGTCAGCCGACGCCTCCTGGGTGAAGGATAAAGGGTAAAATGAAACATAAAGTGAAGGAAAATAGCTGAAAAGTGAAGGATATTCATGAAAAAGTGAAGGATAATTAAATCCGTTCGACACCTATGTGCCTTACATATAGCTATTTAGATTGAAAAGTGAAGGAAGTGAAGGATATTATTGCAAATTAATTGTCGGAATTGGGCAGGACAGCAACTGTTTTGTTTCCCTGTTCCGAGATCTGATGCAACCGGGTATCTTAATTTCATTACCCATTATTTGGGCAGTGTAAGCCTTATTCCATGCGAGTCACATGTATCCCTTGTTGTAAAATTTGTTAGTACTTTTTGAATAAAAAGTATATACTTATTCACCAAAAAGTATATACTTTTCTCCGCGAAAGATATAAGGAAAGATGAGACATATAATTGGGTTGCCCAACATTAATCAATAGATGCTCATTTAGCTTGCATTACGATAGTATTGTTATAAACATGGGTTAATATAATAAAAATATTTATTTATTGTTAGTTGTTTATAGAAAAACATTTATAAATTTGTGACTTCTAATTATAAAACACGGTATTATGAAAAACAAAAACATTTATCCATGGCTTGTAGTTGCGATGCTTTGGGGGGTTGCATTACTAAATTACATGGATAGACAAATGTTATCTACAATGAAATCTGCCATGCAGGTTGATATTATAGAATTACAATCGGCTACTAATTTTGGCCGGTTAATGGCTGTATTTCTCTGGATTTACGGATTGATGAGTCCGATTTCAGGAATTATTGCTGACCGTATGAACCGAAAATGGTTAATTGTTGGAAGTTTATTTGTCTGGTCGGTTGTTACATCCCTCATGGGTGAGGCGGAAACGTTTCACCAGATTTATTGGCTCAGGGCACTGATGGGGGTTAGTGAAGCTCTTTATATTCCAGCCGGATTATCGTTGATTGCCGACTATCATACTGGTAAATCACGGTCGCTGGCCGTTGGGATACATATGACCGGTTTGTATACCGGGCAGGCTATCGGAGGATTCGGGGCAACCGTAGCAGCTGCATTCTCATGGAATACCACCTTTCATTGGTTTGGGATTATTGGAATTGTATATGCTCTCCTGTTAATGATTTTTCTGAAGGATAAAAAAAGTTCTTTTGCAGAGACTAAAACAGAATCTTCTGCTTCGCCTAAAGAAAAGAAGTCATTATTTAAAGGACTGGGAATGTTGTTTTCAAACCTTTCTTTCTGGATTATCCTGCTTTACTTTGCAGCTCCAAGTCTGCCGGGATGGGCTACCAAGAACTGGTTGCCTACACTCTTTGCCGACAGTTTGAATATCCCCATGTCGCAGGCTGGACCCATTGCGACTATTACCATCGCCGTATCCTCTTTTATAGGGGTTATTGCCGGAGGAATCTTGTCGGATAAATGGGTACAGAAAAATATACGTGGCAGGGTTTACACCGGAGCCATCGGATTAGGCATGACAATCCCTTCACTGCTTCTGCTGGGATATGGAAGTGGATTGATGAGCGTAGTGGGGGCAGCCCTTTGTTTCGGTATCGGATATGGTTTGTTTGATGCAAATAATATGCCTATTCTCTGCCAGTTTGTATCATCCAAAAATCGTGCTACAGCCTATGGGGTGATGAATATGGTGGGGGTATTTGCCGGAGCATTTATAACCGACCTGCTTGGCCGGTGGGCTGATGGAGGCAATTTAGGTGCCGGATTTGCGATGCTGGCCGGTATCGTTTTTATTGCCCTGGCAGCTCAGCTGTTCTTTTTACGACCCAAAACAGACAATATGCTGGAATAGTATAATACGTAACATTTTATAATAGCAACAAAATGATTGTATCCAATTTATCGAATAGTAGCCGGGTGGAGGCACTTCATCCGCTATTCAAAACGCTTTTTGATTACGTAAAGAACAACGACCTTCTGCATGCCGAACTGGGACGTATTGTGATTGATGGCGACAACTTGTTTATCAACAATGTGAATCCAGAATGTGTGCCGGCAGAGAAACAGGTACTAGAGCTGCACCGCGACTACATCGATGTGCATATCCTGCTTGAAGGAGCCGAAACTATTGGCTGGAAGGTAATTGAAGATTTAAAACAGGAGATAAAACCATACGAAAAAGAGGGCGATTGTGCGCTTTATTCAGATAAACCAAGTACATTTGTACATCTTCAACCTGGTGAATTTATGATTGTGTACCCGGAAGATCCGCATGCTCCCCTAATTGGAGAGGGTAAAATCCGGAAGCTCATCGCCAAGGTGAAGCTATGAAATAAACTTGCTGATTATGAATAAAGAAATTGATTTGTCTGTTTCCTGTTACGGTAGCGTAAAAGATCTTTCTTACGATGTGGCTATTCTTCCCTGGGGAGCTACCGAGCCGCATAATTATCATTTGCCTTATCTTACCGACTGTATCTTGTCTCATCGTACTTCTGTGGATGCAGCCGAAAAGGCATTTAGTGAATCGGGAGTACGGTGTATGGTGCTTCCTCCGGTTACGTATGGTTCCCAGAACCCTGGTCAGAGGGATTATCCGTTTTGTCTGCATGCACGTTACGAAACCCAAAGGGCTATTTTGGGTGATGTTGTTGCCGCATTGCATTTACAAGGTATCCGTAAGCTGATAATTGTAAACGGGCATGGAGGAAACAGTTTCAAAAACATGATCCGCGATTTGTCTGTCGATTTCCCCGATTTTCTGATTGCCATCACCAATTGGTATGGTATAGTGCCCCAGGAGGGTTACTTTGAAAATAAGGATGATCATGCCGGAGAATTGGAAACTTCAGTAATGATGTATTATCATCCCGAGCTTGTAAACCTGGATGAGGCGGGTGAAGGGACTTCTAAGCCTTTTGCTTTGTCTTCGCTGAATGCTCAAATAGCATGGCTGCCTCGTTACTGGAGTAAAGTTTCTGCAGACACTGGTATTGGTGATCCACGTAAATCGACTCCCGAAAAGGGCGAGCGATATGCCAAAGCTGTTATAGAGAAACTGGCTCTTTTATTTACGGAAATAGGATCAAAAGAGGTTTATCTCTGAAAATTTCCGAACAGTTAAAATTGAAAATAGGTGGTAAAGTAATAGAAACGGCTCCCGGAATAATCTCGTAAAGATTGCCGGGAGCCGTTGTTTTATAGTTTCAGACTATATTTTTTACTTAACCTGAATACGTAAAGTTTGCTTGATGTCTTGTGCCGATGTAGCCAGACTAAGGATGAATTCTCCCGGTTCCACAACAAATTTGTTCTCGGCTTCACTCCAGAAGGCAAAACTGCCGACTGGCACTTTCAGGATAACTTCCCTGGTTTCGCCCGGATTGAGGAATACCTTTTCGAATGCCTTCAACTCTTTCGCAGGGCGCATTACCGAGCAAACAGGATCACTTACGTATAGCTGTGCTACTTCAGCCCCTTTACGTATCCCCGTGTTTTTAAGGGTAAAGCTCACCTCAATGGAATCGTTTACAGTATATTCTGTTTTATCCGTATTCATCTGTCCGAATTCGAAGGATGTATAGGATAATCCGTACCCAAATGGATATACTACAGGCAATTTCTTTGTGTCGAACCATCGGTAGCCTACCAGAATATCTTCGTCGTAACGAACTACCAGATTCTGACCCGGAAAGTTGTTATATGCATGGGCGGGGGACTGATCCAACGAAACCGGAACTGAGAAAGGCATTTTGCCGGTCGGAGTTTCCTTTCCTGTCAGAATATCGGTAATGGCATTCCCAGCCTCCATACCGTTAAACCATCCCCAAACTACTGCAGGAGCACAGATGTCTATTGCAGCCATATCAACCGGCGATCCGGCTATAATCACCACGATGGTACGCGGATTCACTTTGCATACCTCCTGGATAAGCTGTACTTGTCCGTAGGGTAGGGCATACCCTTGCTTGTCCGACGATTCTGTATCATAGTCATGGTTCAGTCCGGCATAGATAATAGCAATATCCGATTTCCGAGCAGTCTCAACGGCTTCCTTTAAGACAGCCTTGTCAAGCTCGCCTCCTCCCTTGAAATTTCCGGGATTCTGTCCGTTGTTAGAGCCTTCCACAAAGGTTGAGAGCTTTTCGTATCCCTGCGCATAGTTGATCTTTATTCTATCACCCAGTTTGTTTTGAATTCCCTGTAACGGTGTAATTTCGTATAATGCTTTGATTTCTGAACTTAATCCTCCGTTGGCATGCAATCGGGTCGCATTATCACCCAGAACTGCGATGGAATTGATTTTATTCACATCCAGCGGAAGCAGGTTGTTCTCATTTTTAAGAAGAACAATGGATTCTACGGCCGACTGATAAGCGGCTTGCTGATGTTCGGGGGTATTCATGCTTGCCTTGTTGAAACGCTTCTTCGGATCCAGGACATTGGTCTGTATCATCACACGCAATACATTGGCCACCTTTTCATCTACAATACTTTCCGGAACAGCACCGCTTTTTACAGCCTCAATCAGAGGATCTGCAAAATACCACTGATTGTAATCGTCCACCATGGTACCCATCTCCAGGTCGAGGCCGGCTAAAGCAGCTTTAACTGTGCTGTGTGAGCCACCCCAGTCGGTCATTGTCACCCCCTTGAATCCCATTTCATCACGGAGCAGCGTGCGGTTGATATAGATATTTTCAGAACACCAATCTCCTCTGAACTTATTATATGCATTCATGATGGTGTAACTTCCACCTTCTTCAACTGCTGCTTTAAAAGCCGGAAGATAGATCTCCCGGAGTGCACGTTCACTCATAAGCACATCAACCGTGGTACGGTTGGTTTCCTGGTTGTTTGCCAGGTAATGCTTTACACTGGCTGCCACATCCCGCGACTGCAGTCCCTGAATATAAGGAACAGCAAGACGGGCGTTCAGGTATGGATCCTCGCTCATGTATTCAAAGTTCCTTCCTCCAAGCGGACTCCGGATGATATTTACTCCCGGGCCCAGAAGCACATCTTTTTTACGGAATCGGGCTTCTTCACCCAGAACCTCTCCGCGACGACGGGCCAATTCGGGATTCCAGGCAGCAGCAAAAGCTGTACCCGTAGGAAAATAGGTTGCCGAGTCGGTCGTCCAGTTTGAATACCCCCAGTCGTGACGATTAATTTCGGCACGTACACCGTGGGGGCCGTCCGAAAGACTCCATTCCGGGATACCTAGACGAGATACTCCCGATACAAAAAACTTGGAATTGCCGTGCAACAAGCCGGTTTTTTCCTTCAATGTCATCTTACTGATGAGTTTCTGAATGCGCTTTTCCATTTGTGGATTTTCTTTTTTTGAAACTTGTCCCTGTAAACCTCCATGCATTACAAGGAAAGTGGCTAAAAGAGCCGTCATTAATTTCTTAATTTTCATTCTTCTACTACGTGTTTTTACTCATGTGATTGATATTCGAAATACAAATGTATAGGATAACCTTAAAAAGGAGCTGTTGAATTGCCAAATTCGAACGCCGATGTCTCTCATTGTTTACAAAACATCCCCTTACTCTCCATTATAGTAGATAAAAACACCTCCTTTTTGTTTATTTTTAACGAGTCTTATCGTACATATTTATAACTTTGCAGGTTAATTGGTTAAAAGGAAATGATGGAAGACGATTTTGATATACGCGAACCTCGCATAAACGATAACGAACGGGAGTATGAAAATGCACTTCGTCCGTTAACGTTTGATAGTTTTAGCGGACAAGATAAAGTGGTTGAAAACCTTAAAGTCTTTGTCATGGCTGCACGCATGCGTAAAGAGGCGCTGGATCATGTGTTGTTACACGGTCCTCCCGGCTTAGGAAAAACGACATTAAGTAATATCCTGGCTAATGAATTGGGTGTAGGATTTAAAGTGACCAGTGGTCCTGTGCTTGATAAACCGGGAGATTTAGCGGGCGTGCTTACTTCCCTCGAAAAAAACGACGTTCTTTTTATTGACGAGATACACCGGCTTAGTCCCGTCGTCGAGGAGTATTTGTACTCGGCCATGGAAGATTACCGCATCGATATTATGATAGACAAAGGACCGAGTGCCCGTTCGATTCAGTTGGATTTGTGCCCATTTACATTGGTTGGTGCCACCACCCGAAGCGGATTGCTTACCAGTCCCCTCCGTGCCCGTTTCGGTATTAATATGCATTTGGAATATTATGATATGGATACGCTGACTAAAATTATTTTGCGTAGTGCGGATATTTTGAATGTTAAATGCGAACTGAATGCAGCCCGCGAAATATCATCCAGAAGTAGAGGCACACCCCGTATTGCCAATGCTCTGCTTCGTCGTGTAAGAGATTTCGCCCAGGTTAAAGGTAATGGAAATATTGACAGCGATATTGCTTGTTATTCCCTGGAAGCATTGAATATAGACCGCTATGGGCTCGATCAGATCGACAACAAATTGCTTACTACCATTATCGATAAGTTTGGTGGCGGACCGGTAGGCATAACAACCATCGCAACAGCATTGGGCGAAGATCCGGGAACTTTGGAGGAGGTGTATGAGCCATTTCTTATCAAGGAGGGTTTTATTAAACGGACACCAAGGGGCAGGGAAGTTACAGAACTTGCCTACCGCCATCTTGGACGTAAACCGGGGTCATCGCAGGGATTTCTTTTTGACGAATAACACTAATCTGGTGAAAAAACAATCAGACTGAACGATTTTATAAAATTATGGCAGGAGGAATGAAACGGCTGGCTAAAGACACAGCTGTATATGGATTAAGCAGTATATTAGGCAGGATGCTAAACTGGCTTCTTGTTCCTATGTACAGCCGGGTTCTGGCAGGCACAGGCGAATTTGGTGTTATGACCAATCTTTACGGATGGACAGCCCTTTTACTGGTGCTGCTCACCTATGGAATGGAAACCGGCTTTTTCCGGTTTATCAATAAAAAAGAGATCAAGAATCCGATGCAGGTATACAGTACAACACTTATATCCGTAGGGTTTACATCTGTTTTATTTACAATAGCAGGATTGATCTTTTTACTTCCGATAAGCAATTCCCTTGGGTATGCCGAACATCCCGAATATGTCGCCATGCTTATCCTTATTGTCTCACTGGATGCCTTTACTGCAATTCCGTTTGCCTATTTAAGATATGCAAACCGTCCAATCAAATTCGCCTCTATCCGATTGTTGATTATATTCCTGAACATTGCTTTAAATATCTTTCTTTTAGTGGTATGTCCCTGGATTTATACGAATCATCCATCGTTGATAAGCTGGTTCTATATTCCTGATTATGGCGTTGGCTATGTATTTATTGCAAATTTGATAGGCTCTGTATTGTGTTTACTACTGTTGGTAAAAGAATTGAGAGGTTTTACATATTCTTTTGATGCCAGCTTGTTAAAAAAGATGCTTCGCTATTCGTTACCTATCCTTATTCTGGGATTGGCCGGAGTCTTTAATCAGACAGCCGACAAGATATTGTTTCCATTTCTGTTCGAAGACAAGGTGTACGCTACAGAACAATTGGGAATTTATGGAGCATGTTTTAAAATAGCAGTTATCATGGTTATGTTCACCCAGGCTTTCCGCTTTGCCTATGAACCATTCATTTTTGCAAAAAACAAAAGTGAAGACAACCGAAAGTCCTATGCGGAGGCAATGAAATATTTTATTATTTTTTCGCTGCTTATTTTCCTTGGAGTTATGTTTTATCTGGATATTTTAAAATATTTCGTTGCTCCGGATTATTACCCCGGATTAAAGGTTGTCCCCATTGTTATGCTGGGAGAACTATTCTTCGGAATCTATTTTAATCTGTCTCTTTGGTATAAATTGAGCGATCAGACTCAATGGGGTGCCTATTTTTCAACATTGGGATGTGTGGTTACGGTCTGCATTATCGTGTTTTTTGCCCCTTTGTATGGCTTTATGGCCTGCGCATGGGCCTCTTTCGCCTGCAATTTGTTAATGATGGTTATCTCCTATCTTGTGGGCCAAAAGAAGTTCCCAATTAAGTATGATTTACGGTCTGCTTTTATTTACTTTGTGGCAGCAGGAATTCTATACGCTGTCGGTATGTTGCCGGTGATTAGCTCTGAAGCAATCAGATTACTGTACCGCACGTTACTGTTAGGAGTGTTTATAGCATTTGTTATAAAGCGAGATTTACCCTTGCGTGAACTTCCTTATATTGGTCGTTTTCTAAAATAGAGAGATATGGATAAAAGAGTATTTCGTAGTAAGTTAGCCGATTTTTTTGTTCGGAATTTTGATGTCCGTCAGGATAAGGAAGACGAACTGGAAACAATTGAGACTATTAGCAAAGGAATTGAATTCAAAGGAACAAACCTTTGGGTCCTGATTTTTGCTACGTTTATCGCCTCTTTAGGTCTCAATACGAACTCTACAGCTGTAATAATAGGTGCCATGTTGATTTCTCCTCTTATGGGGCCAATCATGGGTTTTGGAGTTGGATTGGGTATATCTGATTTTGATATGATCAAACGGTCGTTCCGTAATTTTGCCACAGCAACCATTTTCAGTGTAATTACCTCTTCTTTCTATTTTATGATTTCACCCATCAGTGAGGCGCAAAGTGAATTACTGGCACGAACCCAGCCTACGGTATACGATGTTCTGATAGCTTTTTTTGGAGGTTTAGCAGGAATCATTGCCAGCTCTACCAAATCCAAAGGAAATGTTATTCCGGGTGTTGCCATTGCTACTGCGTTGATGCCGCCTCTCTGTACTGCCGGATACGGTATAGCCACCGGGAATTTGTATTACTTTTTTGGCGCTTTTTATCTCTTCTTTATCAATACCGTTTTTATCAGTGTGGCAACCTATCTTGTGGTACGCGTACTGAAATATCCCAAGAAAGTTTTTCTTGACAAGGCCAGAGAGAAAACGGTACACCGCTATGTAGGCATAATCGTATTTTTTACATTGGTCCCCAGTCTGTTTTTAAGCTATAATTTAATTCGTACCAGTTACTTTAACGATCGTGTTACAAGGTATATAAACCAGGAGCTGGTCTTTCCCAACACCCAATTGTTAAGCAAATCGGTTACCCTGACTAGAGATACCCAGGAAATAAAGGTAGTGTTTATTGGTCAGCATGTGCCTCAGGGGCTTATTGATAACGCCCGACTTCGAATGAAAAACTATGGGTTGGATGGAACTTCACTTATTGTTGAACAAGGGTTTGGGGAAAAGGCGACTGATGTAAATGAATTGAAAAGCTTGCTTCTGCAGGATTTATATAAAAATAGTGAAGAGGTGCTTCGTATACAGTCTTTCACTATAGATTCCCTCAAGAAATCGTTAGACCAATATAAAAGTTATGGCTTATTGACATCGCAACTTCTGCCTGAAATGCGGGTATTATTTCCAACCGTTCAGGAGGCTTCCTTCTCTCGTTCCTTTGTAATGAAGACTGATAGTCTTAAACAGGATACCGTGATGCTTGTTTATCTTAAAAGCACAAAACAAATCAGTAAAACCGATCAGGATAAGCTAAGGGAATGGTTGGTCGCCAGAATTAAAATGAAGAATATTAAATTACTAATTGAATAACTAAAGAATGACGTTTATGAGAAGATTGTGGCCTTTATTGCTGCTTCTTATTGCAGTAAGCAGTGTACGGGCCGATGAAGGCATGTGGCTGCTAAATGAGTTGAACAAACAAAACCTGGAACGGATGAAAGAGCTTGGCTTCAATCTTCCGTACGACAGCTTACACAGTGAAGAACAGGCGAGTTTAAGCCAGGCAGTGGTAATTTTTGGTGGTGGCTGTACCGGTATTGCTGTTTCAGAGCAGGGATTGATTTTTACCAACCATCATTGTGGATTTGGTTCTATCCAAAGCCTTAGTAGTGTTGAACATGATTATTTGAAAGATGGATTTGTATCGCAAACCAAGGAGGCAGAACTCCCGGTTCCGGGACTATCCGTTAAATTCCTGAAGAAAACAATCAATGTCACAGACCGCATTATGGCTGTTATTGATACAATTACTGATGAGGTAGCACGTATTCAGGCTGCAGATTCAATCAGCAATGTTTTGTGTGATTCTGTGGGTAATAACGCAACACAGTATGCCGAGGTATATCCCTATTATAATAACAATGTTTATTACATGCAGGTATACGATGTGTTTAATGATGTTCGTCTGGTGTTTACTCCTCCCAGCTCTGTAGGTAAATTTGGAGGAGATACGGATAACTGGATGTGGCCGCGTCATACAGGCGACTTCTCTGTTTTCCGGGTATATGCTTCGGAAAGTAATGAACCGGTCGAATATGCGGCTGGAAATAAGCCATACAAGCCTCGTTACGTACCTGAAGTTTCTTTGCAGGGGTATCAGGATAAGGATTATGCCATGACCATTGGTTTCCCGGGCAGCACCGATCGTTATCTGTGTTCATGGGGCGTACAGCAGCGTGTTGAAAATAGCAATAAACCTCGTATTGAAGTTCGCGAAATCAAGCAGGATATCTGGAAAGAGGCTATGCAGGCAAGTGATGCTGTACGAATCAAGTATGCCTCTAAATATCAGGGAAGTTCCAATTATTGGAAAAATTCAATCGGAATGAACCGTGGATTGGCTAACCTGAATGTTTTCGAGCGTAAACAAGAACAGGAAAAGGAATTTGCTGCCTGGGTTGCGCAGTCTCCTCAACGTCAGGAAAAATATGGAGAAGTGCTGACTCTGCTGGAAAAGGGATATACCGGAAGTAATGAATATCGCCAGATTGCAACCTACTTAAGCGAGGCTTTCGCCGGAGGTGCAGAGATTATTAAGTTAGCCCGGATGGTTCAATCGGTAGATGTACAGAACTCAACACCCGAAGAAATAGACTATATCTTAGAAAATCAGATTAAAGATTTCTTCAAGGATTATGAAGCTTCTTTAGATCAGAAAGTCCTGGGAGCAATGATGGAGGTGGTTAAAAAGCGTGTGCCTGCTCAGTATCTGCCCGATATTTATCCTTCTATCGATAAAAAGTACAAAGGTGACTATGCCCGTTATGCTGCAGATTTATTTAAGAAAACTTCATTTACTTCTATTGATAAGGTAGCCGAAGCTCTTAAAAATCCGGCTAAATATGAAAAGTTAAAGCAAGATCCTGCTTACAAATTAAGCCTTTCGGTACTGATTTCTCTTTTTGAGATGCAGCAGTTCCTGGGTGAGACCCAATTCGATATAGCGAAAGGGGAACGCTTGTATTTTGCCGGACTTAAGGAAATGTATCCCGATAAGGCTCTGTCTTCTGATGCTAATTTTACCATGCGTGTAAGCTATGGTTCAGTGGGAGGCTACCAACCTTACGATGCTGCATGGTATACTTACTATACAACCACCAAAGGTGTTTTTGAAAAAGAAGATCCTAAAAGTGATGAATTCTGGGTACAACCAGAGATTTTAGACTTGCTTAAACGGAAGGATTTTGGCCAGTACGGCAATGGCAATGGGGATATGAATCTCTGCTTTTTGTCCAATAATGATATTACCGGAGGAAACTCAGGTAGTCCGGTTTTTGATAAAAACGCCCGTCTGATAGGACTTGCATTTGATGGAAACTGGGAAGCTATGAGTGGAGATATTGCTTTCGAACCGGAATTACAGCGAACCATTTCGGTAGATATCCGCTATGTGTTGTTTATGATAGATAAGTGGGGTAAGTGTCCTCGACTGATCAACGAACTAAAACTAGTGAAATAGGCTTTATAAAGCTGCCTGTTTAACGTAAAATAGCCACCTGTTCAAATTCTCTGATTGAGAATTAACAGGTGGCTATCTTTATTTTATAGAAAATGTTTTCTTACCGACGGTATCTGCTGTTGCTCGGTTTGCGTGAATTTCTGTCTTCACTGTTCCGTCTCCAGGGTTTGTCGCCACTCTCTTCTCTTCTGTTTCCGTAAGAAGAGCGGCTTCCATACTCTTTGCGGTCGCCAAAATCTTTACGATCCCGTCTGCCTTTGTATTCTCCTCCACCGCGGGGACCTCTGTCACCACCTTCTTTCTTTCCCTGTGCAGGTTCTACAGAGATACGTCTGCCTTCAATTTCAAAACCGCACATGCTTTGAATTACACGGTTTGCTTCGGCCGATTCTACCTCAAAGAAGGAGAAGTTGTCGCGTAAATCTATTTTTCCAATTTGCACTTTACCCGGAACACATTTATTGATTAGTTCGATCAGCTGATTCGGATATAATCCATCTGTTTTTCCGAAATTAAGGAATAATCTTGAATAGCCCTCCTGAGCCAATGATACACGGCGTCCGCCTCGATCTCCTTCGCCAAATTCCTTACGTGAGAAGCGGTCGTCTGTTACATCCTGAATCTCCTGTGCATCCTTATAATAATCGATTAAACGGTTGAATTCGAGTGAAACCATACGCTTGATGATGTCCTCTTTTTCCAACCATTCCAGCTTACGGTAAATGGCAGGCATAAGCGGACTTATCTCCTCTTCATTTACTTTCACTTTTTCAATTTGATCTACCAGGTTAAGCAACTGTTTCTCACAGATAGCCTGACCTGAAGGCATTTCACCCTTGTCAAATTTTTTGTTGATAATCCGTTCGATGTCTCGTATTCTGCCTTTTTCCTTGATATGACAGATTGCAATAGAAATCCCGGTTTTGCCCGCACGACCGGTACGACCGCTACGGTGCGTGTACGATTCCACTTCGTCAGGTAAGCCGTAGTTGATTACGTGAGTAAGATCATCAACATCCAATCCGCGAGCAGCCACGTCTGTCGCAACTAATAACTGGATGTTCTTTACACGAAATTTTTGCATTACGTAGTCACGCTGTGCCTGACTTAATTCTCCATGCAATGAATCGGCATTGTATCCGTCCTGAATGAGCTTATCTGCAATTTCCTGTGTTTCTTTACGGGTACGACAGAAGATTATACCATAGATGTTGGGATAATAATCCGCAATACGTTTCAATGCAAGATATTTGTCACGTGCGTGAACAATGTAAGCTACGTGACGTATATTCTTGTTTCCTTCATTCTTATTCCCAATCACAATCTCTTTTGGGTTATGCATGTATTTTTTAGTAATACTTGCAATTCCCTGAGGCATGGTTGCTGAGAATAAAAGCATGTTTCTTGAGGCCGGAACCTCAGCCAGAATGGCATTGATGCTGTCAGTAAAGCCCATATTGAGCATTTCGTCCGCCTCATCCATGATGACAGAACGGACAGTTCCCAAATCAACCGTTTTACGGTTCATAAGGTCTAATAAACGGCCTGGAGTGGCTACTATGATGTGTACCCCGCGCTTTAAAGCCTTGATCTGACTTTCAATGCTTGATCCTCCGTAAACGGGAAGAACCTTTAAATTGTCAATGTATTTTGAATAGTCATTCAGGTCGCCTGCAATCTGCAGACAAAGCTCACGCGTCGGACATAGAATGAGAGCTTGTGGTTGATATTCGGATACATTAATTTTCTGTAGAATAGGAAGGCCAAATGCTGCCGTTTTACCTGTTCCTGTTTGTGCCAATGCAATTACGTCGTTGTCTTCTCCCAGTAAGAAAGGAATCACTTCCTCCTGTACGGGCATGGGCGATTCGTAGCCCATCTCTTGAATTGCCTTTAAAATCGGTGCGGCAACTCCTAATTCTTCGAATGTTTTCAAAATGTGATAAGTGATTATATATATAATTAATCTGAGCCTGCAAAGGTACGTAAATTATTCGAATTCACGCTAGTATAACATTATTTCTTTGAGTTTTTCCCGTTTCTTTTCATCCATTCCTATTTCCTTTTCAAGGTATTTATCCATCGAACCATAATCTTTTCTGATTTTCTTCAGAGCCAGATCCATGTAGGCTTCATCGGCATTGAGTAATGCTGTAAATGTTTCCTGAGCGTCCGAATTCAGACCGTTGGCCATTTTAGCAATTTTGGTTATATCCATACAGTCGTTACTCGATGTATAGTCTTTAAGAATGGTGCTTTCGGAAGCTCCCAGCGAAGCCAGGATCAATGCAGAAATATAGCCCGATCTGTCTTTGCCAAGTGAGCAGGTAATAAGCACCGGATAATTTTCTTTATTTAGTAATTGCTCCATAACCGAAGCATATTGGCTACTGTTCCCTTCAACAAATTGTAAATACATATCCTGAAGAAAAAGAATGGCATCGCCTTTCCGCATTCTGCCTTCCATTATGAGTCTGCTTATATGATCTTCATCAACTGTAGGAATTGGTATATTAACGACCTTTATCTTCTTGTAGAGTACGGGTGATTTTTGAATTTCATCCGTACCTCTCAGATCGATGATAGTTTTAATTCCCAGGTTGTTAAGCCGGATAGAATCCCATTCGCTTAATCTTGAAAGCTTGCCGCTTCGATATATTTTTCCCCATCGGGTAGTGAGATTCCGGTTATTGGTATAGCCTCCAAGGTCCCGAAGGTTTTGTATGCTGTCCATAACGACACCCCTTGAGCCTACAATCTGATATACTTTATCGTTGAATGAAAGCATAAAGTATTTTCTTGTCATATTGTCGTTGGTAATGTAGGTTGTTACCCCATCGTTGATGTTTACATTTCCAACAGGAGTGTTTATATTGAAATTATCTGGGTTGTCTGATACAAAAAGTTTTACATTCCCTTGCATCGGAGGATTGCTTTCCCATTTGATAACGTAATTACCGATATCATCACGTAAGCAAAGCGCCCGTATTTCGGGTGCATTTGAGGAGCAGGCTGTAAAAGCAGCTGTGCAGATAAATATGGATAAAATTTTTACTAACATCTTTTCCCTAGCTATAAGGCAAAGATAACAAAAAATCAAGCTCATAGTGCTGGGGTTAAAGATATTTAAGACTGTTGGGTATAGCTATGCGCAAATTCCCTCGAAATGTAATTGTTATAACTTTGGCATACCTCGGTCGACAGGTCTATTCCGCAGCCGATTATTTTACTCCAGGTCTCTTTGTCGAGTGTTTTTAAATCCTGATGTCGTATGTCATATTTAAGTAAGCCGTAGATGATTCCAGCATTGAAATTATCCCCGGCACCGATTGTGCTTACCGGCACGACTGGTTTCGAGTCAAAATGATGGCTGAAACGGTCCGTAAACAGATTGACTCCCTGAGGACCATGTGTGGTTATAAAATCATGGCAGTAGAACTTTATATGTTCTTCATAGATATGTGCTGATTCTGTTTTGCTGAATAGGTTGTGAAAGTCTTCGTCAGATCCACGAACAATATCGGCATACTCAAGATTGTCCAGAACGGTTGGTATAAGCCTGATGGCTTCGTGTGCATGTGCTTTGCGAAAGTTAGGATCATAATAGATAATCGCTTTTCTTTCTTTGGCATATTGCAGAAATTCGACCATACGTTCTCTTAGTACCGGATTGAGCGCATAGTAAGATCCGAAAACAAAAATATCATCTTCGTTGATGCGAGGTAGCGGCACGTCCAGACGTTGCTTAGGATAATCTTTGTAAAAGATATAGTTCGCATTGTTGTCATTATCAAGAAAGGCCAGGGAAACCGGACTTTTACCATCGGGAAACCGGTCTACATAATCGGTGGAAATCTTGTTTTCTTTCAGAAAATCAGCAATAATGTCTCCTACATGATCATTCCCAATTTCGCTGATGAATGAAACAGGTATATCCAGACGGCTAAGAGAGATCAACCCATTAAATACAGAACCACCGGGAACGGCTTTGTAGGGTTGATTTTCTTTGAAAATAATATCGAGGATGGTTTCTCCGATTCCAATTACCTTTCTCATAGTGTTACTATATGGATCTGAATACTATTCTTTCAGACTCTGCTCGCGGGATTTAGATCCCAGATACCCTCCATGGTGACGCTTGGCATAGTCCTTGTTGCTGAAATTGATTCTTTTCATTGTATTCACAACCAGAATATCGCCTATAACCGTCATTACCGTAGTTGAAGTTGTGGGTGTAAGTCCCAGAGGACAAACTTCCTTAGGTGCCCCTGTTGGCAGGCAGATGGTGGCTTCTTTCCCAAGAGGACTGTCCGGATCGCTTGTAATAACAATAAATTTCATGTCCGGAGCCAGACCAAGGGTAAGTCTCGTAAGTTCAATCAATTCTCTTGTCTTTCCCGAATTGGATATAAGCAACATAATGTCATTGTCGCGAACAATTCCCAAATCGCCGTGCTGAGCCTCACTTGGATGCAAAAAGAAAGCTGGTGTTCCTGTTGAACTGAAAGTAGTTGCCAAATTGGAGGCGATTTGTCCGGCTTTACCCATTCCGCTGGTTATCAGCTTTCCATTCCGGTTATGTACATACTCCACAATCAGTGTTACAGCTTCATTATATTCGGCTACCACCGGGATGTTAAGCACTGCTTCTGCTTCCTGTCTCAGGATAGACGAAATATCTTCAATTACCATAGTTACTTTCTTATTTTTTACAATATTACCAAAATCAATCGATTTGCAAAAGTATTTATTTTAATTTTGCCTGCTATTATAAAGTGAAGAAAAAATATGAATTACTTGTCTCATGTCCTTTCCAATGGTCTCCGGATCGTCCATCTTCCCGTAGAATCTCCTGTTTCGTATTGTGGCCTTGCCATCAATGCCGGTACAAGGGATGAAAGTGCCGACGAGTTTGGAATGGCCCATTTTGTTGAACATATGCTTTTTAAAGGTACGCTTAAGCGTAAATCCTGGCATATTTTAAACCGGATGGAGAATGTGGGAGGAGAGCTGAATGCTTACACAACGAAGGAGGAGACCTTTGTGTATTCTGTTTTTATGGAAGAGCATTACGGCAGGGCGTTCGAACTTATAACCGATCTTATCCAGCATTCACAATTCCCTAAACAAGAAATAGAGAAGGAGGTAGATGTAATTTTGGATGAAATTAATTCATATAAGGATAATCCGTCTGAATTGATTTTTGATGAGTTTGAGAATCTTTTGTTCGAGAACCATGCCTTGGGGCATAACATACTTGGAGACGAAGCATCACTGACTCGTTTTACCTCTGAAACCGGACGTTCATTTGTGGAACGTTTTTATACGGCAGATTCAATGGTGTTTTTCTCAATGGGCAGGACAAAGTTTTCACGTATCGTTAAAATGGCCGAAGAGGAGCTGGGTAAGCTTACTCATCTATCTTCCGAGAAAAAAAGAATTGCTCCTCAATCGTATCTGCCGGTAAGCAGGCAAATTCATAAAGATACCTATCAGGCACATGTATTAATGGGGGGGAGATCGTACAGTATGTACGACGACCGTCGTACAATCTTGTTTCTGCTAAACAATCTGTTGGGCGGACCGGGAATGAACAGCCGTCTTAATGTGGTGCTGAGGGAAAAGCATGGGTTGGTTTACAATGTTGAATCAAATGTGACCACTTACACCGACACTGGCCTGTATAACATCTATTTTGGGACCGACCCCAAAAATATGGAGAAGAGTATCCGGCTGGTAAACCAGGAAATTCAGCGTTTACGCAATAACAAACTGACTACATCCCAACTTGCTTCGGCTAAGAAGCAGCTGGTGGGACAATTAGGCGTTTCCAGTGATAATAAGGAGGGCACCTTCCTGGGACTTGGGAAAAGTTTTCTTCATTACAACCGATACGACACCTTGCCTGAAGTATTCCAACGGATTGATAAGATTACTGCAGAACAGATGCTGGCAGTAGCCAATGAGGTATTTGATCCGGCCCAGTCGTTCAGCCTTATATATGCTCCCAAAAGTTAAATGTTGGAATAATTGGCATTTAATCGAACGAAAGATAGGGGGTAAGTCTGGACTTGTCGGCTTCTGTAAATTCTTCCAACAACAGTAAATTATCCCAGCCGGATAGCTTCCCGATTTTCTTTCGTAAGCGGACTAATACTTTTGCTTGCCGGTAATCAATATAGGGATGCTTGCGTATCGAGTCTTCCGGGAGTTGATTCACCAACAGTTGTTTAAGTGTATTTTCGTTAACAGTAAACCACTCTTTCAGGGTGTCAAACTTTTCTTCGTTAATGCCATATACTTCTTTAAGCTGTGCTACGGAGTAAAATCCTCCCAGTAAGTTACGAAACTTTACTATACGCGTTGCGTAGGTACTGCCTATGCCTGGAATGCATTTAAGCTCACTTGTGTCTGCCTTGTTTAAATCGACAACTGTGCCCAAGGGATATTTCTGCTGCTTATTTTCATATTTTCCCGGTTTGTCAGCCACATAAGATTTATACTGTTTCGGATAACGGACCTGCGGGGTTGAATTTGGGGAGTCTGCCGCTTTCATTGGGTCAGATAGGTCTGGTTTGTCCTGCTGCTTGCTTGTTTCATAGCTCATCGGCTGCTTCGAATAGGGCGGCTCTTCGATTTCGGTCCCGGGGCTGTCTGTAAAGATCAGCAACCCCAGTGATACGGAGAGCAACCCCACTAAAATAAGCAAGGCTCTCCTTTCTCCTTTAGAAAAATACAAATAGTCTTTCCACATATAAAGTAAATAGATAGGTTTTGATTATTGAATAAAAGGATCCACTATCCCATCAGCCATTGAATGATTCCGAGTTCATTCAGGAAAATCATTCCGATGGCAATCGGGGCAATGTATTTCATAAAAAATGCATACGTATTGAAGAAATAAAAAGGAACTGTGCCTTTGTTGGTTAATTCTTCCTTCAAAATTTTCCTGTCTACCCTGTTCCCTAAATAGATACAAATAAGCATCCCTCCAAAAGGTAGCATTATTTTCGCAGTTAAATAATCCAGTAAATCGAAAAAGGTAAGTCCGAATAAAGTATATTCTTTCCAGATGCCGATCGACAATGAGCTAAGAATCCCTAACACCATTACGCCTCCGGACACAAACCATGCAGCCTTTGTCCGTGTTATCTGGTACTCTTCGTGAACATAGGCAGTGGCCACTTCATGAAGTGATATCGTTGAGGTTAGGGCTGCCAAGGCAAGAAGTAAGAAGAAAACAAGCGACCAGATTGCTCCCATGGGAAGTTGCTGAAATACATTGGGCAAGGTAATAAATACAAGTTCCGGGCCGGCAGTTGGGGCGATCCCAAAGCTAAATACAGCAGGAAAAATCATAATACCAGCCATTACAGCCACTAGTGTATCCAGAATGGTTACCTGTAAAGCTGTAATTTGCATTTTGGTATCTTTCGAGAAATAAGATGAATAGGTAATGAGACACCCCATTCCGATGCTTAATGAAAAGAATGCCTGTCCCATAGCACTTAATACTACAGCCGAAGTTATCTTGCTGAAATCGGGCTTAAACAGGAAATAAAGACCTTCAGAAGCATTGGGTAACGTTACCGAACGGATACATAAAGCTAGTAATATTAAGAAAAGAATGGGCATCATTACTTTGGATGTGCGTTCAATACCCTCCTTAACCCCAGAGACAACAATAAAATGAGTGAGTCCGATAAAAGTTACGGTCCATAAGATTGGTCGGAAAATTTCGGTACTGAACAGCTTGAAGTCCTGTGCAAATGCTTCCGGAGCCTTATCACTTAATGATCCTGTAACAGCCTGCATTATATATTCCAAAGTCCATCCTGCCACGACCGAATAAAAACCGAGAATCAGAAACGAAGCCAGCACACCGTTGTATCCGATTAACGACCATTTGGTCCCGGGAGCAAGCACCTTAAATGCCCCAGCTGCATTTTTTCTTGTGTATCGGCCAATAAAGAACTCCGAGAGCATTACCGGTAATCCAAGCAAAATGATACAAATGATGTAAATGGCAAGAAATGCGGCTCCACCATTTTGTCCTATCATATATGGAAATCGCCATATATTTCCTAAACCTACGGCACAACCAACGGTTGCCATTATAACGCCTAATTTACTGCCAAAAGTAGCTCTGTTTTGTTGGGTCATATCAATGATAGGTCTTATTAATGTTGAATTACTCCGTCAATCAGATGAATCACCCGATCCGTATTAGCTGCCAATTGCTCGTCGTGAGTAACGATCACAAATGTTTGATTAAATTCCTTTCTCAGTTCAAAGAAAAGCTGATGCAGCTCCCCCTTGTTGTGCGAATCCAGGCTTCCCGAAGGTTCATCAGCCAGGATCACTGACGGATGATTGATTAACGCCCTTGCTACGGCAACCCGTTGCTTTTCGCCTCCGGAGAGTTCGGCCGGCTTATGTGTCATCCGATCCGAAAGCTTAAGAAAATCGAGCATCTCTTTGGCCTTTTTCTCTGCATCACCGGCTTTTACCTTTCCAATAAGTGCCGGGATCATTACATTTTCGAGTGCAGTAAACTCGGGTAGCAACTGGTGAAACTGAAAAACAAAACCAATGTTCCGGTTTCGGAAAGCAGCCAACTCCTTTTCTTTCAGTTTGCTGGTCTCTACGCCATTAATGGTCAGTTTCCCCGAGTCGGGAGAATCCAATGTCCCGATAATTTGCAGTAAGGTAGTCTTCCCCGCACCGCTTGGACCTACAATGGAAACGATTTCCCCTGGTTTTATAGAAAGATCGATCCCCTTTAGAACTGTAAGGGGACCGAAGCTCTTAAATATCTGCTCTGTTTGTATCATAGTCTATATAAGCTACCCAATTGAAGCCTCTTATTCCTTTTTAGATTACAAAAGTAAGCATAAATCCAAATAAATCTGTTACATGGATGCTATTATATTCTGTACATTATCATTTGTATATTATGCTTAATACTTTGCAGTTACAGTATCTCTTTTCGTAATACTTTGCCCGCAGCGTCCAGTACTTCAAGCGAAAGCTCACTCCCTTTTTTGCGGAGAATCATAACGGTTCCGGTGGAAGCATTATTACCTCCGCCTACCACTACCGGGAAATTATTGTCGGCCGCACCTTTGGGATACCATGCAAAACGATGCATATGCGCATTGATGGCCACGTTGAATGGAGCTTTGGTCAATGCTTTTCCCCATAATTCAAGACATGGGTTAAAGCGCTCTTCTTTCATTCCATAAATCGGAATATGATGAATCAAGACCCTTTTAGCAGCACTTCGGAATGCCTTACCCGCCAATTCGGTCTGTAGAAACGCCGCCTGGTCTTTTCTAAGTTCGTCAAAATTGTTCAGATTGTAATAAACCGATGTTGAATCTGGCTTATCTTCTCCGCAATCCAGCATTACGAAACGGGTATCCCCCCAGTTGAATGCCCCATAAGTACGGTCACCCACATAGTCAAACAGGTTACGCAGCTGAATGGAGTATGCATTCCGGATTTCGTGATTGCCGCGGAGGAAAAAAACCGGCAACCTGTCGGCTTTAACCTTTCTGTTTATATAGGAGATAAAATCTACAGCCTGTGCTTCATTCTTCGGATCGTCAATGCAGTCGCCGTTAAAGAATACAAAGTCGTAATCAATATCCTTCACCACATTACTCAACTTATCCATTAGATCTTTGTTTTTATGAAGGTCATTAAAGATAAGTGCCGTAAAATCACTTTCTGTATTTCGGGGAAGAGTGAACGATTGAATTTCGGAGTAAGCAGTTTCTCCAAATTCCTTTTTGTAAGCCTCGTATAAAGTAATTTCACGCGAGCAGACACGGTAATAATAGGTAATTCCAGGTTTCAAGTTATTCAGACGAATCTTGTGATGCTTATTATTTGCAATCACCTGTCCGTCAACAACAGTCTGCTGCGTCAACCCCAGCTTGGCGTCTGTTCCGTATTCCACCCAGCTGTGCGTAGGAACATTTGTCATCCACGATACAGTAATTCCATTACCGACCGGATTTTGCAGGAAAGGAGTTGTTTTCAAAATATCCGATGCTTTAGCAGGAAAACGGATGTCAACAAAAAGCGGAAGATGGTCTGATGCCACAGGCTCTGCAATTACCTGTCTATTCAGCACGGTACAACTCTTGCCATTAGTAAGCTGATATATAAAGTCGATACATTCTTTGGGTTTATCCGATGGAAAGGTGAACTGTTTTGGATTATTCAACGTTGTGAAGTTTTTTCGCATGGCAGCCTGAACCTGCGAGTCGTATTCGGAATTCATGTCTCCAGCCAGAAAGACAGGCTTACGTATACCTTCCAGAGCCGTAACAAGTATTTCCACCGAGGCCTGCTGATCCTCTTCCGTAAGAGAAAAATGGGTGCAACAAACCACATAATCGGCGAACTCAACCAACAGCAACGAGCGTTTTTCCTCTCTGCCGGGAAGGGGTACGCGTTTATAGCTTATAGGTTTCTCTTTAGAAAGCATGCCGATGCCATATTTTCCTCCCTGATAGTCTATTGATCCAGCATAAGTTGCATGCATCAAGGTCCGTTGTGCCAATTCACCCAGACTATAAACACCATTATTACGCTGAGTAACACTGTCCAGTTCCTGCACGGCGACTACGTCTGGTGCTATACGGTTAATAACATCCGCTACCCGTTGGTAGTCGGTAGTGTTGTCCATTCCTTTCCCATTTCTAACATTGTACGATAAGATCCGGATAGAATTATCTTCTTTAGGAAGTACGGACTGTGCCACGGATGTAAAACAATAAGAAAGGAGCAGTAAAAGAGAAAGCAAACACGTTTTCATAATTTTAAAACTAAGATTAATACAGTATGTAAATTACTGCAAATATATGATAATCTTGTTAATATAAGGGATGTATTCAAATTGTAATATATATTTCGTATGTAACATCATTGTAATATGGTTGTAACACATGTTAAAATGCCTGTATCTATCTTTGCCGCAGTTTAAAAAATATTTCATGGAAACATTCTATTTATTCATTGTTATTTTCCTTTTTGTATTAGCAATTTTTGATCTGTCTGTCGGCGTTAGTAATGATGCTGTGAACTTTCTTAATTCGGCTCTCGGATCAAAAGCTGCATCTTTCAAAACAATTATGATTATTGCTGCTGTAGGTATTTTTGCAGGAGCAACTCTTTCCAATGGAATGATGGAGGTGGCGAGGCATGGTATTTATCAACCTCAGTATTTCTATTTTTCTGAGATCATGTGTATTCTGTTGGCAGTGATGTTGACCGATGTCGTGCTGCTTGATATTTTTAATTCTCTTGGAATGCCTACTTCCACTACGGTTTCATTGGTGTTTGAACTATTAGGCGGAACTGTAGCTCTTGCAATCATCAAAATTATAAACACTGATGGAGCCCTGCAGTTTGGAGACTTGCTCAATACAGACAAAGCGCTAACCGTTATTTTGGCAATCTTTGTTTCCGTAGCTATTGCTTTTTTCTTTGGGACGGTAGTTCAATTTCTCTCCCGTACTTTATTTACCTTTAATTACAAACCCCGGATGAAATATTTCGTTGCGGTATTTGGAGGTATTGCTGCTACTTCAATCCTTTATTTTATGCTCATAAAAGGTTTGAAAGATACTACTTTTATGAGTGGGGCTCTGAAAGATTGGGTTCATAATAATACTTCATTTATTGTCTGGAGTTGCTTTATTGGTTTTACAATATTGATGCAAGTACTGCATTGGTTAAAAATAAATGTATTTAAGATAATTGTTCTACTCGGAACATTTGCCCTTGCACTTGCTTTTGCCGGGAATGATTTAGTTAATTTTATCGGCGTTCCATTGGCCGGATTCTCCGCTTATCTCGATTTTACTTCCTATGGGGGATCTATTGATCCGGAAGCATTGCTTATGACGTCTTTGCTGGGACCTGCTAAAACTCCCTGGTATTTTTTAATTGCTGCTGGCTTAGTAATGGTAATTGCATTACTTACTTCCAAGAAAGCGCAGAATGTGGTAAAGACGTCTCTTGACCTTTCTCGACAGAGTGATGGAGAGGAAGCATTTGGGACTTCTCCCGTAGCCCGGGTTTTGGTTCGTACTTCAAGTAATATGGCCACAACACTTATGAGTGTGGTTCCCGAAAATATTAAACAATGGATGGATACTCGTTTTAACCAAGATGAGATTATTTTGGAAAATGGTGCTGCATTCGACTTGATAAGGGCATCTGTAAATCTCGTTCTTGCGGGCCTACTTATAGCTTTGGGTACATCACTTAAATTACCATTATCAACTACCTATGTTACCTTTATGGTTGCAATGGGGACCTCTTTAGCTGACCGTGCCTGGGGACGTGAAAGTGCTGTTTACCGAATAACAGGTGTTCTTTCTGTTATTGGTGGTTGGTTTATCACAGCAGGTGCTGCTTTTGTAATATGTTTTTTGGTTGCAACTATTATCTATTTCGGAGGTACTGCTGCTATTGTAGCATTAATTGGTTTAGCGACTTATTCGCTTGTAAGAAGTCACCTTGCTTTCCGTAAAAAGTCAAATAAACAAACAGTCAGTCCTACTGTAAAGCAACTCATGAACACAAATGATAGCTCAGAAGCTTTGGTGTTGTTCCGCGAACATACACGCAATGAACTAGAATCGGTACTTGTCTTTGCCGGCGAAAAGTTTGATAAATCGGTTCATGGTTTTATGAATGAAAACCTGCGCGACCTACGTAAGGTACTGGCTGCTATTGAAGAACAGAAGTTCCACCTCCGTCAGGTAAAGCGAATCGGTACGCTGGGTGTTACACAATTGGATAGAGCCATTGCGGTAGAGAAAGGACTCTATTATTACCAGGGTAACGATTTTGCCAGCGAGATTGTGTTTAGTCTACGTCGTATGACCGAGCCTTGCAAGGATCACATCGACAATAATTTCAAGCCATTAAACGATGCACAGAAAGATGAATTCGGCAAAATGGCCGATGAGGTGATTACATTCATCTCCCGTTGTATGCTTGAAATCAAACGAAACGACTATACAGCATTTGATCAGCTTGTAGAAAAAGCTGTATCCATTTCAAATGCACTTACTCAGCTTAAAAAGAATGAGCTGAAACGTATCCAGGGACAGTCGGGCAGTACCAAGGTTAGTATGGTATACCTCAATATGATTCAGGAAACTCAAAACGTAGTATCCTTCACCTCAAACCTGATTAAGGTGAGCCGGAAGTTCCAGATGGAATAATTCTTCCGGCTTTACATTATAGAATTATTCGGAAACGAAGGAATCTCTCAAAATGAGAATTCCTTCGTTTCCTGTATTAAAGAGGAGGTCTATTATGCTGAGGTTGGGCAGGAAGCCATGCTTATCCTGGAAAACCTGGTAATAGGGTTTTAACAGAAAGGAGGGATCGGCTATATCCTGCTTCGGACTTATCCATCTGAAGTCGTTTTCCACATCCGCTTCAAAAGATGTGGTATACTGTATCTGAGGCTGGATATCCAGCAGTTGACAGATCAGCATCCGAAGTTCTTCATTAAAGTCGAACAAAAACTCATATTTCTTTTCATAAAACGGCGCAAAATCGTCTTCGTAATACTCAAAGAAAGGGGTCGAATTATAGGCCGAGACAATGGCGTTCCAATGTAGGTGACGCCAATTTCCATGATCGGAAATACGGATGTCTTTAGTCAGACATTTAAGCGTATCCGGCTTCACAATGGGGACGGAGAGGGGAAGCAGACCGTTTGCTCCGGCTATGATACACCGGTTCCGGTAGCTTTGCTTCAGGTAATTCTCGGATGTTTCTATTCGTACCTCCGGAAAATGGAACATTTTACTGTATTGTTGTACCGGACCCAGATAGGCCGTCGAAATATAGGCTGGCTTCATTAATCAATTGTTTTAAACATGCGTTCGGGGTCGTTGCTTTTCCAGCAGAACCAAACGTTACCAAGGATAAGATTGTCTGGTATAAAACCCAGATGACGCGAATCCACGGCATACTTTGCATGATCGGAAAGCACCCAGTAATAATCGTGTTTGAAGTAGAAAAAGTTGGTTTCCCTTCCATCCAGGAAGAGTTTATTATCCCGGAATACCGCTTTGCCATTGGTTTCATGAAGCAAAATTTCACGGCATGCCTTGAGTGAGGTTTCATTAATCCGGTATGCTATCCCTTTCTTAGGTACGATGATGCTGTATTCTTCGGCAGGTTCCTGAACAAAATGCTTGTTGGCACCATCGGGCAGCTCCTCCCTTAGTTTATACTCTTCGAGGGTTGTAATTGTGAATGTAAAACCGAAAGTCTCACTTTTCCATTCCCGTAAAGGGATTGCCAGCTTATTGGCCAGACTTCTGATAATACCCTCCAGCTCCTTGCTCACAAAATAGGTAGCCATGGTGGTAGGTGCTTTGGGCAGCTGCTTTCCATTTATCATAAAGAGATTCTCTTCAACCGTTACCGTATCGCCCGGCATACCGATAAGGCGGCTTACAAATAACGGAGCGGCAACCGAATCCCGACGGAGGGGACTTTTAAAAAGAATAACCCGGTTTCTGCCGGGATTGGCTTCTGTAGGGAGTTTGTTTACCAATACATAATCACCCGAAAGAATGGCCTGCTCCATGGCATTGGTCGAAATACGCAGAGACTCGATACAGTACCGGCGTATCCCTAAAACAACAGCGAGGAGAAGCAAAGCTCCTCCTCCTATTTTTGCAATCGTTATTCCAATCCGTTTACCGTTCATATAAATTAATCTGCGTGAACCATACGGAACATCCGGTTCCAGCGGATGCCGCCATCAAACAAACTCCTGTCCTTGTCAAGCGAAAGCCAGATCAGAATAGGTTTTCCAACAATATGATCCTCCGGAACGAAACCCCACGAACGGGAGTCGGCCGAATTGTGGCGGTTATCTCCCATCATAAAGTAATAGTCGTATTTAAACGTATAGGTTGTGGCCGGTTTTCCGTTAATCAGAACCTGATTTCCATTTACTTCCAGCGTATTGTTTTCGTAATTCTTAATGCAACGGCTGTAGATAGCCAGGTTGCGTTCATTAAGTTCGATGGTAGCTCCTTTATTCGGAATCCAGATCGGCCCGTAGTTGTCGCGTGTCCATCCTGTCTTATAGTTCGATGGGTAATACATCGGTCCGCCCAGGGCATCCGGCTCCACCACAACCTTTTCAACAAATCCCAGCTTTTTAGCAATGGCAAGGGCCTTCTTGGTTAATGGCATGCGATAAACCGGGTTGTATTGTCCGTTTTCTTTCGGTGCAAAACCCAGGAAGGGAAGCAATCCTTGCGAAGATCCACTGTCACTTACCAACATACGGTCGGCTTTGCTCACCTCCATCAACCGGAATTGCTCCTCGGTAATAGGAGTACCGTTAGTCTGCACATAATAATTGAGCTGCATATCTTCGGGCTCTACCGCCTTTTTTCCGTCAATGTAAACCACATTGTTCCGTACTTCCAGGCTGTCGCCCGGCATACCGATACAACGTTTTACATAGTTTTCTCTTTTGTCGACCGGACGATAAATCACTTCCCCAAAAAATTCCTTATCCAACATAATCCGTTCGCGGCCGTACATTTCAAGCAACGAGTAGTAATCGGGGTTCTGTTGTTTGATAGCCACTGTATCACCTGCAGGGAAATTGAATACAACGATGTCGTTCCGCTTTACCACTCCGGTACCTTTCACCCGTTTGTAACCCCATTCGGGCCAGTCCAGGTACGACTTGCAGTTCAGTATCGGGAAGGTATTCTGCACCAGAGGGAAGGAGAGGGGTGTATTAGGTACACGAGGTCCGTAGCTCAGTTTGCTTACAAACAGGTAATCACCCACTAATAAAGACTTCTCAAGCGAAGAGGTGGGAATCTGGTAGTTCTGGAAAACAAACAGGTTAATGAAGTATACCGCGATGAGGGCAAACAAAATGTCGTCCACCCATTCCACTACCGAACGCAGTGTCTTGTTCTCGGTTTTTTTCCAGGCACCCCAGGGAATGTATTTGGTCAGAAAAATATCTGCCAGCACCACAAGTCCCACTAAAAGCCAGAGGTTTTCCATCCAGATGGCAAATAAAATGTACAAGGCAGCCCATATGCCGAACTTGATCCATTGTTTTTTTGCAAATGTTTTCATTTGATATGTTTCAGATTAAAATTTAAAGAGATCCTTCATTCCCAGAAAACCCTTTTTTCCTGCGGTGAATTCGGCTGCAACCACTGCACCAAGGGCAAAACCCGCACGGCTTTTGGCATCATGCTTGATACTTATGTAATCTGCTTCAGAGTCGTAAATAATTTCATGAATACCCGGAACCTCACCTTCGCGAATGGCATGGATGGCCAGGTCGGTCGGCTTTTCTTCCGTCTCCAGTACCCAACGCTCTTTGCGGTCCACCTGCTCCAGGATACCTTCCGCCAGCGTGATGGCTGTACCGCTTGGGGCGTCCAGTTTGTGGATATGATGTGTTTCCGTCATTCGTACGTTGTACGAGGGAAAGTTATTCATTATTCTGGCCAGGTAACTGTTTACAGCAAAAAAGATGTTTACGCCAATGCTGTAGTTGGATGCGTAAAAGAAGGTTTTTCCCTCTTTCTCGCATTTTTCTTTTACCTCGTCCATCCGGTCCAACCACCCGGTTGTACCCGAAACCACCGGAACGTTGGCTTCAAAACATTTCATATAATTGCTCAAAGCTGTAGACGGAACAGTGAACTCTATAGCCACATCGGCACTTTTGAATGCAGCTGAGTTGAAATCTTCCGGATTAGAGACATCGATAACCGAAACAATCTCGTGTCCTCTTTCCAATGCAATCTTTTCGATGGTTTTTCCCATCTTTCCGTAACCGATAAGCGCTATCTTCATGACTTATATATTGTAAAATAATACGTTGGTTGAATAAGTTAACCTTTTGACTGCAAATATAAAGAAAATCAATTAGATTTGTGTTGTTAATCTTAACCTTTGAGAAAATGGAACAATTATTACATTATGTATGGATTTTTAAACTTTATCAGCCCCACTTAACCACTACCACCGGAGAGCAGGTGACCGTAATAGACGCCGGTATCCGGAACAGCAACGCAGGTCCCGACTTCTTTAATGCTAAAATCAAGATAGGAGCTACCCTTTGGGCGGGAAGCATCGAAATACATACCCGGTCGTCCGACTGGAAAACCCATAAACATCATACCGACAAAGCCTATGATTCTGTTATCCTGCATGTGGTAACTAATGCCGATACCGAGGTTTATCGTACCAATGGGGTCGTTATTCCTCAGTTGGAGATAACCTACCCGGATAATATTGAAGCAAGACTCGAATACCTCCTTCGAAGAGACATCGCCATCCCTTGTCTTGCCCGTTTGCCGGAAATAGAACCCCTGCACATCACTTCGTGGATGGAGGCCCTGCTGAGTGAACGGCTGGAACGGAAAATGCAGGATATTCTCAAGCTGCTGGAGTTTTATAAACAGGATTGGAACGAGGTTTTTTACATTCTGCTCTCACGCAATTTCGGGTTTGGTGTAAACAGCGATGCCTTCGAACGCCTGGCCCGCAGTCTGCCGTTCCGGATCATCCGTAAACAGCGCATCAGCATTACACAGGTTGAGTCACTGTTGTTCGGACAAGCCGGTATGCTGGAAGAGACCGATATCGATTGCTACCATTACAAACTGCTTCGACGCGAATATCAGTTTCTGAGGCACAAATACCAACTCACCCCACTGGACGAAAGCCTGTTTAAGAACCTGCGTATCCGTCCCAATTACTTCCCCCATCTTAAGCTGGCCCAACTTGCAGCCATTTGGATGCAGCACGATACCCTGTTTTCTGTAATGCTGGAGGCCGGTACTCCCCGCGAACTTAAAAACTGCTTCCGTGTACTGCCGTCCGATTACTGGGAAACCCACTATCATTTCCGGCATGTATCGCCTAAACAGGAGAAACCGTTGGGCGAGAATGCCCTTAACATCGTACTCATCAATACGGTAGTGCCTCTGTTCTTCGCCTACGGAGTGGTGAACAACCGCCCCGAATACAACGAAAGGGCTCTTCGGCTGCTGGAAAGCATTCCGGCGGAGCGAAACCATATTGTATCCGCCTTTGCAACAGCGGGCATACGGGTAAATAGCGCCTGCGACAGTCAGGCACTCATCCAGCTAAAGCGGTGCTATTGCGAAGCAAAAAAGTGTATGTATTGCCGCATCGGATTCCGGTTGTTAAAGCAATTATAGGCTATTCGCAGTTTTTCAGCTAAAGCGATTTGATTAAAAGGTGTTTAAATGCTTTATCTGTCGGCATATCTTTGTACTTTTGTCCCATTGCATAAAAGACTGAGTCAATGAACCCACAATTTATTAGAAATAGCATTCTTGCACTGATTGGCATTTTTTTGCTCGTGGTAATGTATTCGTGTGCGAATATGGCATCACCCAACGGTGGTCCGTACGACGAGAAGCCGCCCCGTTTCATCGCCAGCACTCCTTTGCCTAATCAAACCAATTTCAAAGGCAATAAAGTCGAAATAGAATTCGACGAACTTATCCAGATAGAGAATCCGATGGAGAATGTGATTGTAACACCTCCGCAACGTATGTTGCCGGTTATACAGGCCAGGGGACGGAAAGCTGTGGTAGAACTTAAAGATACGCTCAAGCCTAATACCACCTATACAATCGACTTTACCAATTCCATTGCCGACAATAATGAGAAAAATGTATTCGAAAATTTCTCGTTTGCATTCTCAACGGGTAATGTGATAGATTCGCTTGAGGTTTCGGGAACCCTTCTGAATGCAGAAAATCTGGAGCCGATGCCGGGTATAACCATCGGTTTACATAGCAACCAGGCCGACTCCGCTTTCAGAAAACTCCCCTTCGAACGTATCTCGCGTACCAACGATAAGGGCAAATTCACGATCCGCAACATAGCTACCGGAAGCTATCATATATTCGGGTTGAACGATATAAACCGCGATTACAGATTTGATCAGCCGGGAGAGGAGATGGCCTTTGCCGATTCACTCTATACTCCCACGTTCCAGTTTACCTCGCGCAATGATACCGTTTGGAAAGATTCGGTCACGGTAGATTCCATCAAGGTAGTAAACTACACCCGCTTTATGCCCGACGACGTATTATTGCTTCTGTCTAAGGAAAAATTCGAAAGACAATACCTCACTAAATCGGAACGGACTCAAGACAATCGGTTTACCATACGCTTCAATGCTCAGATCGATTCTATACCCGCGCCAAGGCTGCTGCAAGCCGAGGCAGTGCAGGATAAATGGTATGTAGCCCAAAAGGCAGAAGAAAACAAGGCAGTACATTATTGGCTTACCGATTCGCTTCTGTGGAAGCAGGATACAATCCGTGTAGCCCTGGATTATCTCAAGAGCGACTCCCTCAATGTGCTGAGACCGCAGACCGATACCTTGCAGATGGTGTTGCGTAAACGACCGGAAGTAAAGAAAAAAAGAAAGAAGGGCGAACCAGAACCTATCGTATTTCTGGGTATGAATGTAGACGCTCCTTCCTCCATGGATGTGTTTGATACCGTTTCTGTGGTGTTTGACGAACCGGTGCTGAACATAAAGAAGGAGGCCTTCTATCTGGACCGGAAGGTAGACACCCTGTGGCAGGAGGTGGACTTTAATTTTATCCCCGACAGCACCAATGCGCTCGGATTCTTTATAGACCGCGACTGGAAGTACGGCGAAACCTACCGTCTTGAGGCGGATTCGGCCACTATATACAGCCTGTACGGAAAGTGGAACAACGTGTTATCCACCCAGTTTACCATAAAGAAGCAGGAAGATTACGGAAATCTTTATATTAACCTGCCGGGTGTAGACACCACCGCTTTTGTCCAATTGCTCAATGCAAGCGATCAGCCGGTGCGTAAAGCGCCGGTAAGGGAGGGTGGAGTACTGTTTATGGACCTGAAACCCGATAAATATTATGCCCGAATCATTCTGGATTTGAACAATAACGACGAATGGGACCCGGGTAATTTTGCGGAAAAACGTCAGCCCGAACCGGTGTACTATTATCCCGGATTCTTTACGGTGATGCAAAATTTTGATGTGGAGGAAACCTGGGATGTAACAGCTACACCTCTGATCAGGCAGAAACCGCTTGAAATAACCAAGAACAAGCCCAAGGAGGCTACTAAAAAGAAGAGAGATTACAAAAATGAAGGAAGACAATCGTCATCAGGAAACAATTCAATGCCCGGTATGCCTTTCTAACGCATTCCTTTGGCTTCTCATAACCCTTCTTGCACTTCCCCTGGCAGGTGCAAAGGGACAGTGTGTAATGGAAAACAATGCCTTTCTTCCGGGCGAACGCCTGCAGATGGATGTGTATTTTAAGTGGGGACTTATTATGCCTAAAGCAGGCAACGTGGAGCTGTTGATCGATAACGCCGTCAACGGCCCAAGAAACGGTAACGGCCAGAACGGAGCAGCCTATCGTTACCGGCTGCTTTTTAAAACCACCTCCATGTTCGACCATATCTTCAAAATGCGCGATACCATCGACTGCCACTATTCGAAAGATATGCAACTATTACGTAGTGAGAAACGCGTAAGCGAAGGAGGCAAATACCTGGTGGACGACCTCAAATTCACTTACAACGAAGGACTTACACGGGTGCGTTCCCATCGCTATAATCTGGAGAAGACTAAAATAGATACTGTCCTTGTGAGCGAAGGTTGTATGACCGATATGCTGGGTGCCACACTCTTCCTCCGTACACACGATATTTCGGCTATGCGGGTGGGAGATGTGATTCCATTCCGTATTGCCGTTGGACGCGACCGTGTAAATGTGCGCTTCCGGTATGCGGGTCAGAGTATCGTAGAGCATGGCGACAATGTGAAGTTCAAGACGAAACGCTTCTATATGGATATCTTTGACGAAGCCTTTACGGAGACCA